>NZ_JAPDFL010000001.1:300000-390000 GCF_025949695.1 Pararhodobacter zhoushanensis
ATACGCTCTATGTGCTGCCGCTCAGCGAATGGGGCGGGCGCACGCCGCCAGAGGGCAAGGCGACCATCTGGCGCTCTCGCAACGCGGGCGACAACTGGGAGCCGATGCGCGAAGGGCTGCCCGACAACGCCTATTTCACCGTGCTGCGGCAGGCGATGGCGACCGACAAGGCGGACAAGGCCGGGATCTATTTCGGCACCAACTCGGGCAGCGTGTTCGCGTCAACCGACGATGGCGACAGCTGGAGCGAGATCGCGCGCCACCTGCCGACCGTGCTGGGCGTCGAGGTTATGCACCGCCGCTAATCGTGCTCGGCGGCGATGCTGCGCGGCTGGCGCGCCGGGGTCAGCAGGATCGCCGCCAGCACCAGCACGCAGGCCACCGCCTGCGCCGGATGCAGCGATTCGCCAAAGCCCAGCCAGCCGACGGCAAACATCACCGGCAGTTCGATACTGCCCGCCATGGCGGTGCGCGCGGTGCCGACGATGGGCGAGCAAAGGACATAGAACAGCTGAGGCACCAGCGCCGTGCCCAGACCGATACCCAGCACCATCAGCCAGCCATAGCCATCGACCGGCAGCAACTGTGCAACCGGGGTCGCCAGCACCAGCGGCAACAGACCCAGCACCGACCCCAGCGAGACGACGCCGATCCGCACCAGCACCGGGATCGTGTTCAGCCGGTGAACCAGCACGGCAATGCCCAGCCCGAACCCGGCGGGCGCGGCGAGCGAGAGCAGCAAGGCGGGCAACAGCTCGGGTGCAACCGCGCCGGGGGTGGTGACCAGCGCGGCAGCGGCAACGATCATCGCCGCGCCAAAGATCGCGCGACCGGCGGGGCGCTCGCCAAACAGCAGCCACGCGAACAGCAGCGCAAAGGCCGGATAGGTCATATAAAGCACGCCCGCCGTCGACACCGGCACCATCTGCACCGCGCTGACATACGAAGTCCATCCCAGCCCCATCAGCACACCGACCCCCAGTGCCCAGAACAGCGTGCGCCCCTGATCGCGCACGCGCCACGCCAGCAGGGCCAAGAGCGCGCTGGCCAACAGGTAGCGCGCAAAGGCGACGGCGTGGGGCGGCATCCCCGCATCGGTCAGCGACCGGGCGAACAGCGGCACAAGGCCGAAACACACCGACGCGAAGACGACGCCGAGCGTCGCAAGGCCCAAACCGGGCGTGGGAAGATTGCGCACCTGCATAACCCTCGCTACCACGCGATTCGCATTATGAACAGTGCTGTACAGATTAGCCGGAGACGTTTTCCAGCAGGATCGGCTGTCCATGCGGCGTGGCGTGTGCCGCGTCCTGCCAGCGGTGCGCCAGAGCGGCGATCTCGTCGGGCACGGCGATGCCTTTTTGCGTCAGAATACCCTCAAGCGCCTGCAGCCAGGCGTCCCAATACTCGGCCCCCGTCGCCAGCTGCGCCCCCAGCGCCTGCGTCCAGTCGGGCCAGCTGAACAGCCCCGCCTCGCTGAGCGCGACGGTCAGGCCAAAGACCTGCGCCTGCCACGGCGCCAGAAAGGGTTGGTCAGGCGCGCTCAAGATACCCCTCCCACAGATCGGCGCTGAGGGTCAGGCCGGGCTCGCTGTCCGGTCCCCAAACCTCGGCCCCGTCAAACACGACGGTGTACAGGCGTTGTGGCTGCTCGCCTTGCCCATGCGCGTTGGTGTCGGGCAACACGAAGCCGCCATGCTCGGACTCCACCACGCCCGCATGCCCGGCCAGATAGGTCGGCACCCGCGTATGGCCGCGCGGATGCGCGTTGCGGCAGCGCACGCGGTCGCCGGGCGCAAAGCGCGGCGCGGTTTCAACCCGACGGTCACACGGCCCGCCGCGGGCCAGAGCGCCGGGCACCGCCTGCGCAGACAGACGTCTGGGGTGCGGGTCTCGGGCCTGCGCCTGCCCCTCGGCCAGTTCCTGCGGCGTCAGCAGATCGTGGCGCTGCAGCAGGGTTTCCAACGCGCGCGTCCATATTTCGTAATAGCTCGAAGCATAGTAGACCACCGGCGGCAGGCTTTCGCGCGCATGACGGCTCTCATCCAAATTCCAGTGCCCCAGCGCGCCGCAGGCCAGCACCACCCCCAGCGCACGGGCTTCCCAGTCGGCGTGAAACAGCGGCTCGTTTGCCTCGGGCGCGACCGCACCGAAGCCCATCTTGCCGCCCAGATCATGCGGCCCGTTCATGCCGGCACCCGTGCCAGCCCGGTGCCGATCATGCTTTCGCGCGTGACCAGCTCGGCCAGTTGCGCGGGCGACCAGCCCTCGGTTCCCTCAGGGCGCATCGGCACCACCAGATAGCGCAGCTCGGCGGTGGAATCCCACACGCGCAGCTGCGTGCCCTCGGGCAAGACCAGCCCGAACTCGGCCAGCACCGCGCGCGGCTCGATCACCACGCGCGAGCGATAGGCGGGCGATTTGTACCAGACCGGCGGCAGGCCCAGCAGGCTCCACGGGTAGCAAGAGCACAAGGTGCAGACGATCACATGATGCTGGCCGGGCGCGTTGAACACCGCCTTCACATGCTCACCCTGCCGCCCGGTGAACCCCATCGCGCCCACCGCCGCCGTTGCATCCCGCGCCAGCCAGTCGGCAAAGGCGGGGTCGGTCCACGCCCGCGCCACCACCGCCGCCCCGTTCTGCGGGCCGACTTTGTGCGCGTAGGTTTCGATGATCGCGTCCACGGCGGCAGGATCAACGAGGCCCTTTTGCACAAGGATCGTCTCTAACGCGCGAACGCGCGCGTCCATCGGATCCAGATGGTTGTCGTGGTCGTGGTGGTCATGCGGCATGGCGGGCACCCGGTTGTGAAACCTCATGCTAGGCCATCGTGCCAGCCCGGAAAAGCCGGGATATGCGACCTCTGGGTGCTAGGCGTTCAGGCCTTGCTGTGGCAGGCTCGCGGTCAAAGGACAGCAGCAAGATGCCACAGGGCCTGACCGATATCTTCCAGTATCCCGCGCGGATCGGCGCAGCGCACAGCATCGGCGCGGTCTGCGCCGAGATGCTCGCGCTGACCGAACCGCTGGGCTACTCGGTCTATGCCATCGGCGCGGTGCCGCATCCGCAGGATCCGTATCCGTCAAGCTTCATGGTCACCAATTGGCCCGAGGAATGGCGCACCGCCTATTTCGACCGTCAGTTCGGCCGCCGCGACCCGACGCTGCGGGCGCTGGCGCAGACCAGCCAGACCTTTACGGTGACAGAACTGCGTCAGGGCCGCATGGGTTTCGCGCCCACGGCGAAAGAGCTGGAGGTGCTCGATTTCGCCGCCGGACTCGGGTTGCCCAGCGGTCTGATCGTGCCGGTGTTTCGCGCGCGGGGCTATACCGGGGTCTGCTGTCTTGTCGGCAAAGCCCCCGAACCCACGCCCGAAATCCGCGCCCGGCTGCAGTTCATCGCCGAGCATACCCATGACCGCCTGCGCGCGCTCAGTGCCGCGCATAGCATCGGCGAGGTGACCGAGACGCTCAGTCCGCGCGAAACCCAGATTCTGGTTCTGGCGCGACAGGGACTCAGCGACGCGGGAATCGCCCAATCGGCCGCGATCAGTGTGCGCACCGTGCGCTTTCACTTCGACAATGCGCGGCGCAAGCTCGCCGCCCGCTCGCGCGCAGAGGCGATCGCCATAGCGGTCGCACAGCACCTTTTACCGACCTGACCTGTCAGAAGTCACAGTTGCGTGCGGCGGCGGCAGAGTTAAGCTTTGACACATTGATATAGTTTTTTCAAAGTCGGGGCGGTCCTTTGGACCGTCCCTTTTTTGTCGTTCACGCTGTGGCCAGTGCCCCCGTGGCCCGTCCCGGCCTGCTGCGCAGCAGGATGGTCAGGATCACCACGATATTCAGCAGGTTCCATGCGATGCCATTCACGAAGGCCATCGTGTACGAGCCGCTGACGTCATAGATCCAGCCCGACATCCAGCCGCCGAGCGCCATGCCGACGATGGTTGCCATGATGACAAAGCCGACCCGAGCGCCGGCCTCGCGCGCCGGCATGTATTCGCGCACGATGATCGCATAGGCGGGCACGATGCCGCCCTGGCTCAGGCCAAAGATCAGGCTGACGACGTAGAGCGACACCAGCCCGTCGAACGGCAGGTACAAGAACAGCCCGATCATCTGCCCGACCGAGCCGATCAGCAGCGTCGGGATGCCGCCCAGCCGGTCGGTGATGAACCCCGAGATCAGCCGCGACACCACGCCGCCCATCAGCATCACGCTGAGCATCTCGGCCCCGACAGCAGGGCCATAGCCAAGGTCCACGCAGAAGGCGACCAGATGCACCTGCGGCATCGACATCGCCACGCAACAGCCGATCCCGGCCAGCGCCAGCATCCACGCCAGCGTGCGCGGCGAGTAGGGGGCGCGGCGCGGGATCAGGCTGGTGGCCTGCGCGGTCGCGGTCATGCTTTCGGCAGGCACCCGGCGGCGCAGGAACTGCGCAGCGGGGATGACGACGACGGGGACCAGAGCGGCCAGAACCCAACAGACGGCACGCCAGCCGCTCGCCGCCAGCACACCGGACAGCGCCAGCGGCCAGATCGCCCCGGCGAGATAGTTGCCGCTGGCCGCGATGGCCACGGCGATCCCCCGCCGTTTGCGGAACCACAACGAGATGTCCGCCAGCAAAGGCCCAAAGAAACACGCCGTCCCCAGCCCGATCAGGAATTGTGCGCCCGACAGCAGCCAGATCGTCGGGCTGAGCGCGGCCAGCACGTAGCCAAAGCTCGACAACAGCGCGGCCAGCGACAGCGCCACGCTGACACCGAACCGGTCCACCACCCGGCCCAGCACCAGATTGCCCAGCGCAAACCCGGCCATCGTCAGCGTATAGGGCACCGAGGCATCGCCGCGCCCGCCGCCGAATTCCGCCTGCACGGCAGGCAACAGGGCGATGATCGACCACATGCCGACGTTGCCGACGGTGGCAATCCCCAGCGACAGGGCGAGGCGGGACCATGAATAGCGGGTGTCGAAAATCTGGCTCATGCCCGCACCTTAGGCAGCGCAAACCGATGCTGCCAGCGCAAACTTTACAGGTTAAAGGCTTTCCACCAACCCCGGCAGCGCGGCCAGATCCGACAGCACATGCTGCGGGCTGCCGAACAGCCGGTCGCGGGGCGCGCCATCGCGGTTCACCCACACCGTCGCGAAGCCGTACGCCGCACCGGCGCAGGCATCCCAGCCGTTCGAGGACACAAAGAGCACCTCTTGGGGCGCCAGTTTCAGCCCCGCGCCAACCAGTTCATAAACCCGGCGGTCCGGCTTGAAGACCCCCACGCTCTCGACACTGAACAGCCCCTCGAACACCCCGCCCAACCCGGCCGAGCGCACCGCCCCGTCCAGCATCCCCGGCGAGCCATTCGACAGGATCGCCAGCCGCTGACCCTGCGCCGCCAGCGCGACCAGCATCGCCGGAACCTCAGGAAACGCGGCCAGATCCCAGTACAACTGCAACAGCCGCGAGCGCAGGCCCGTATCGCTGAGCCCGGCATTCTCCAGAGCCCAGTCCAGCCCGTCCTGCGTCACGCGCCAGAAATCGGCATGCGCCCCGGCCACGGCCCGCAGCCATGTGTACTCCAATTGCTTGCGCCGCCAGTCCGCCGCGATCTGCGGCCATTTCCCGGCCCACCCCTCGGCCCCCGGCTCGCCCGCCGCGATCCGCGCCGCCGCGCCCACGTCGAACAGCGTGCCATAGGCATCAAACACACAGGCCTTGATCATCGTCGCCCTTTCATCTTGCCAAAAATACGCTGGGGGGTGAGGCCCGGCACGGGCCGAGGGGGGCTAGCCCCCCTACCCCGCCGCCCGCCCCGCGCTGCGGCCTGAAAACAGGCAGCCGCCCAGAAACGTCCCCTCAAGTGCGTTAAATCCATGATAGCCGCCACCGCCAAACCCGGCGCATTCCCCGGCGGCGAACAGCCCGTCGATCCGCGCGCCTGCCGCGTCCAGCACCGCGCCGTCCAGATCGGTGTGGATGCCACCCAGCGTCTTGCGGGTCAGCACCGACAGGCGCACGGCGATCAGCGGGCCGTGGGCCGGGTCAAGGATGCGATGCGGTTTGGCGGTGCGGATCAGCTTGTCGCCCAGATAGCGCCGCGCACCGTTGATCGCAGTGATCTGCGCGTCCTTGGCGAACGGGTTGGCGACCTGCGCATCGCGCGCATCGATCTGCGCGCGCAGCATGTCGACGTCCAACACCGGATCGCCCATCTCTCCCGCCAGCCGGTTCATCCCCGCGACCAACTCGTCAAACGACTGCGCCACGACGAAATCGGCCCCGTGTTCCTTGAATGCCTCGACCGGCGCGGCCGCCTTGCCGCCGGACCCCAGCCGCGCCTTGAGCACCTCGCGCCATTTGCCTGAACTCAGATCCGGGTTCTGCTCGCTGCCCGACAGCGCGAATTCCTTCTTGATGATGCCTTGCGTCAGCACGAACCACGAATGCGCGTGGCCGGTGGACAGGATGCGCTTCAGCGTGCCCAGCGTGTCAAACCCCGGCAGGAACGGCGCTTCCATCCGCTGCCCCAGCGCGTCGAACCACAAAGACGAGGGGCCGGGCAGGATGCGAATACCATGTTCGGGCCAGATCGGCGCCCAGTTGCGGATGCCTTCGCAATAGTGCCACATCCGGTCGGTGTTGATCAGCCCCGCGCCTGCCTGCGCCGTCACGTCGATCATCGCGCCATCGACATGCGCGGGCACCCCGGCAACCATGCGCGCAGGCGCCGGGCCGAGGCGGTCCACGGGCCATGCCCTGCGCACCCTCTCGAAATCGCCCCCGATCCCGCCCGAGGTGACGATGACCGCATCGGCCTCGACCTCGAACGCCCCGGTGACCACGCGGCTCGACGTCTGACCGCGCTCAACGGCGGTGTCCTCCAGCACGTCACCACCAACCCCGGCGATCCGCCCGGCCCTGCGGGTGATCGCGGTGACGCGGTGACGAAAGGCAAAGACCAGCGTGCCCGCCGCCTCATGCTCGCGCGCCATGCGCACGAACGGGGCCAGAACCCCCGGCCCCGTGCCCCATGTGATATGAAAGCGCGGCACCGAATTGCCGTGACCCTTCGCCAGCGCGCCGCCGCGCTCGGCCCAGCCGACGACCGGGAACCAGCGCAGGCCGATGCCCGCCAGCCAGTCGCGCATCTCGCCTGCGGCGAAATCGACATAGGCCTCGGCCACCGTGCGCGGCCAGTAGTCCTGCGGGCCGTCGAACTGCGCCGAGCCCAGCCAGTCGTTCAGCGCCAAGGCGCGAGAGTCGCGGATTCTGAGGCGGCGCTGCTCGGGCGTGTCGACCATGAACAGCCCGCCCAGCGACCAGAACGCCTGCCCGCCCAGATTTTGCGGCCCCTCCTGATCCAGCACCAGCACCCGCTTGCCACGCGCGGCCAGCTCGCAGGCTGCCGTCAACCCGGCCAGACCTCCCCCGACGACGGCAACATCCGCCTGATAGCGTTGATCCCCCATGCGACGCCCCCCTGGCGATGCGTTGATGCAACGCTAATGCGCCCAAACGCCTCTGCCTAGCCCATGCAACACCCGCCCTGCGCGCCCGTGCCCGTCGGCGGCAAACTGTTGCACCAACTCCCCGCTGCGGGGTGTTTGCCGCCAGAGCGCTTGTCGCAGACGTCGAACCGCAGTAGCGTCTCGCCTACGCACGCCCGTCCTTCGTTCACCCGAAGGGAAAGAGACCCGGAAAGGGTCGGGGCTGCTTGAGGGAATAGGCAGGCGACAGTGGCGATGACAATGACCAACACCACCCTTCGATTTGAGCCGGGGAATGGGCGACACGGGCTGCATTTTGCGCGCATCGCCATCGCCGCGCTGATGATCCCGGCACTGGTTGCGGGCTGCTCGATGCCGCGCGGCGCTGCGCTGCAAAGCGAGATCCTGCGCGGAACCGATGACCCTGCGAACGAAGTTCAGGTCTTTGCCGTTACCCGTGCCGCACTGGATGAACTCGACACCTGGCCGCTGGCCCACCCCGAACTGCGCCACAACTGGACCACGACGGGCGCATCGGCGACCGCGCGCATTATCCGCGCGGGCGATTTGCTGAGCATCGCCGTCTGGGACAGCCAGCCGGATTCGTTGCTGACCACGACAGAGCAACGGGTCGTGCGGATGGAAAACGTGCCCGTGTCCGCCGCAGGCCGCATCTTTGTGCCCTATGTCGGTGAAGTGCGCGTGGCCGGACAATCCGCCGAAATGGCGCGCCGCGACATTCAGGATCAGATGGCGCCGATCGTACCCGACGGTCAGGTGCAACTGACCGTCACCCCCGGCGCAGGCAATACCATCGACATGGTGACCGGCGTCGCCCGCCCCGGCCGTCTGGCCCTGCCCGAAATCAGCCCGACCATCTTGAGCGCGCTGGCTGAATCGGGCGGCATCGCGTCTTCCCTGCGCAATCCGCTGGTGCGGCTGAACCGCGCCGGAACCGCCTATGCGATCCCGGCCCGTGAGCTGTTCTCGGACCCCGCCCATGACATCCAGCTACGTGGCGGCGACCGCATTCTGGTCGAAGAGGATCATCGCAGCTATATCGCGCTTGGCGCCGCGGGCACCCAGCGTGTCGTTTATTTCGAGCGCGAGACGATCAGCGCTCTGGATGCTTTGTCCACGATTGGCGGCCTGTCCACGTCACGGGCCAACCTCGAAGGCGTCATGGTCATGCGTCAGTACCCGCCCGAGGCCGTGCGCCCGACGGGGCCTTTCCCGCGTCAGCAAGAGGTGATCTTCACGCTGGACCTGACCTCGGCTGATGGCCTCTTTGCCGCCGAGCAGTTCGAGATCCAACCCGGCGACGTGGTGCTGGCGACGGAATCCTCGCTGCCGCTGATCACGCAGTCGATGTCTGTCCTGCGTGCCGCTGCGGCCACCGTGAACAACCTGAACTGACGGCGTCAACGCCTGATCGCTCAGACAGACCCGCCGGGGAACCGGCGGGTCTTTGCTTTTGGTGCGACACGCCGCCGCCCGAACCGGTCACCCGACGCCAGCCCGCCCAAAGGCGGCGATGGTCAGGGAGAGGTCGCTTTCGGGCATGCCGCCCGAACGCAGGCGGTTCAAGCAGAGCGGGACCATGGTGCGCGTCCGGCTCCCCCTCCCAGCCCTTGCCGTACGGGCGGAAAGACCGCAGTAAGGCACCCGAACCTCAGGCAGCGCGATGCGAGACGTCATGACCAACCCTCTGCCCAGCGCCCCGACCGCGCCGCTGCGTGTGGCCGGGCATTTTGGCGAACTGATGCAGGGCCGTCTGGGCAGTGAGGGCCCGGTTGTGTTGGTTTCGCTGCCCTGCCCGGCGCTTAGCGTCGAAATTGGCGGCACCGGCGACGACACCCTGCTCGGCCCGCGCCGGGTCCGCGCGCTCTGTGCGGCGTTGGGGCTGGCGGTGCCCGCAACGCTGCCGCCGATGCGCGCGCTGATGCCGCAGGGGGCGGGGCGGGGTCATCGACGGCTGCGCTGGTGGCGTTGGCGCGGTGGCTTGGGTTCTCGGGCTCCTGCGAGGCTTTGGCCCGCGCCTGTGTCGCCGCCGAAGGCGCCAGCGATCCGCTGATGCTACCCCGCGCCGAGCGTCTGCTTTTTGCCCCGCGCGAGGGACGGGTGGTGGCGGACCTGCCAGCGCTGCCCGCGTTCGAGGTGCTCGGCGGGTTCTTCGGCCCCGGCCAGCGCACGCGGGCTGAGGACATGGCCTTTCCCGACATCACCGATCTGGTCGAACGGTGGGAGACGCTGGCGGATCTGCCCGCGATGGCCGCCCTGACCACAGAATCCGCCCGCCGGACCCTGGCCCTGCGCGGTCCGTCCGATGACCCCACCGCCCCTCTGGCCCGCGACCTTGGTGCCTTGGGCTGGCTGATCGCCCATACCGGCAGCGCGCGTGGGCTGATCTTTGCGCCCGGCACCGTACCTGAGGGGGCCGAGGCCGCACTGGCTGTTGCAGGGCTGACCGGCGTGCTCCGCTTCACAGGGGGCGGCGCATGAGTTTCTGTCTGGCCATGCTGATCGCCATGGGCATCGACGCTGCGATCGGGTGGCCGGATGCTGTGTATCGGCGCATCGGGCATCCGGTGACCTGGGCGGGCGGGCTGATCGCCACGCTTGAGGGGCGGCTGAACCGGGGCGAGGGCCGCCGCGCCAAGGGCGTGCTGACGGCGCTGATCGTGATCGGGCTGGCCGGGGGGCTGGCATGGGGCGTCGTTGCGCTGCTGCCGGGGGGCTGGTTTGGCACGGTTCTGACCGGCGTTCTGGCATGGCCGCTGGTTGCCCTCCGCTCGATGCACCAGCACGTCGCCGCTGTCGCCGCGCCGCTGGGCCGGGGCGATCTGGCCGGCGCGCGCCATGCCGTGTCGATGATCGTCGGGCGCGATCCGGCGCAGCTGGACAGCGCGGGCGTAGCCCGCGCGGCGGTGGAAAGTCTGGCCGAGAACACCTCGGACGGCATCGTCGCCCCCCTGTTCTGGGGCGTCGTCGCCGGGCTGCCGGGGATCGCCGCCTACAAGGCGATCAACACGCTGGATTCGATGATCGGCCACCGGAACGCGCGCTATGAGCAGTTCGGCTGGGCCTCGGCCAAGATCGACGATGTGGTCAACCTGATCCCGGCGCGGCTGACCGGCGTGGTCTTCGCGCTGGTGTCACCGCGCCCCGGCAAGGCGCTGAAAACCATGGCGCGGGACGCGCGCCACCACCGCTCGCCCAACGCCGGTTGGCCGGAATCCGCCATGGCGGGCGCGCTGGGGATCCGTTTGTCGGGTCCGCGCGTTTACGGGGACCGGGTGGCGAACGAGCCTTGGGTCAATGAAGGCGCGCCCGATCCGTCAGCGCGCGACGTGACGCGGGGCCTGGCGCTGTATGTCCGGGCGATGGGGGTCTTGGCGGTGATGATCGCCGCAGGGGGAGTGTGGGGATGGTAACGCGCGATCATGGCGGCAATCTGGATGCCGCGCGGGCCGAATATGGCGGCAGCGGCTGGATCGATCTGTCGACGGGGATCAACCGGCGGCCCTATCCTGTGCCCGCGCTACCTGCGGACGCGTGGACGGCACTGCCGACCGCGACCGCGCAAGGGGCGCTGATCGACGCCGCCGCCGAGGCTTTCGGCGCCGCGCCCGAGACGGTCCTGCCGCTGGCGGGCGCACAGGCGGCAATCCAGCTCTATCCGCGCTGTGCCGCGCCGGGCGACGCGCGGGTGCTGACGCCGACCTACAACGAACACGCCGCTGCGCTTAGTGCGCAGGGCTGGACCGTCACCCCGGTCGAAGGCCTGCGCGGACTTGCCGGGGCGGATCTGGCGGTGGTGGTCAATCCCAACAACCCCGATGGCCGCAGCTGGTCGCCCGAGGCGCTGGTGGCGCTGTCCAGAAAGGTGGGATTGCTGGTGGTCGACGAGAGTTTCGCCGATCCGCATCCCGAACTGTCGGTTGCCGATCAGGCGGGTGAGCGGCTGGTGGTCTTGCGGTCGTTTGGCAAATTCTACGGGCTGGCGGGCGTGCGGCTGGGCTTTCTGCTGGGTGCCCCCGCGATGGTGGCCCGACTGCGCGAGCTGGCCGGGCCGTGGTCGGTCAGTGGCCCCGCGTTGAGCATCGGCACCACGGCGCTGGGTGATACGGCGTGGCAGAGCGCGACGACCGAACGGCTGGCGGATGACGCCGCGCGGCTGGACTGGATGGCGGCGCGGGCGGGCTGGGTGCTGGTCGGCGGCACGGCGCTGTTTCGCACCTATGCGACGCCCGACGCCACCCGCGCGCAGGACCATCTGGCCCGCCGCGCGATCTGGACGCGACGGTTTCCGTACTCGGGCACCTGGCTCAGACTGGGGCTGCCGGACGGGGCGGAGTGGGGCCGCGTCGAAAAAGCGCTGAGCGAGTGGCGACCGGTATAAGGGAGCGGTGCGCTGAAGCGCACCCTACCCGGGATGGGGGGCTGCGCGCAGGCGGTGACCGCGCAGCTTGCGTATTTTCAGCAAGATGAAAGGGCGGCGCGGTCGCCTCGACACCCAGCGTGGGGCGGGGTAGTTTCTGCACCTGCAAAGACAGATTGGGAGCAGCCCCGTGACCACCACGCATAGCCTGACCTATACCGTGACCTTTGGAGACTGCGACCCGGCTGGGATCGTTTTCTATCCCAATATCTATGGCTGGTTCGACCGCACCTTCCACGACTGGCTGGCCGGATTCGGCGGGCATCAGGCGATCTGCACCGAACTGGGCGCGATCGGGCTGGGGTTGATGCAGGCGGATGCGAAATTCCGCCGCCCGATGCAGCCCAATGACACGGTGACCATCGCGATGACGGTGCGCGACTGGGGCCGCAAGGCGCTGGTGTTGGGCTATGAGGTGACCATGGGCGAGACGGTGATGGCCACCGGGGAAGAGGTGCGCGGGATGTTCAAGCGCACCGAGCAGGGCCTGAGCGCGGGCGAGATGGCCGCGCTGAAAGCCCTGCTGGAGCGCTAAAGCGCCATCTCGTCGATCAGCACCGCCAGCGCCGCGCCGTGCATGTCGCGGTCGTCGCGGCTGCCCTGCACCACCGGGCGCGGGATCGACAGTTTGACCACCCGCAGTTCGGCAATGTCAAAGCGTTTGACCAGGTGCAACGGCGTGCCGGTCAGATCGGCGACGCGCTGTGTTTCGAGTTTCTGCGAAACGTCGGCATAGGCCGCCTCGGTGCCGCAGAAGATGTCAATCGTGATCCAGAACGGCCCGGCGTTCTTGGAGCGCACTTTCAAAACCAGATCGCCCAGACGCGCCATCAGCCTACCTCGGATACAGTGAGGCGGAAGGCCGACATCGGGTCGTCCAGCGCCAGAATATGGTTGAGCGCGAACTCGTAAAGCGGGCCGCGGTCGGTGGTGGCCGGGGAATAGGGGAAGGCGAAGGTTGGCAGTTCCTCGTCCTCGGTCAGCGGGTAATGCAGCACGAAAGGGTTGATCAGCTTGCCGATCTCGCTGGCAAGGGCCTGCGACGCGGCGGTGACGATGCCTAGAACGCCCACTTCGACCGGCTGGCCCGTGCGGTTCTCCAGCGACCCCAGCGCGCCATTGGTGCCAATCAAGCGGAATTCGAGCGTGTAATCGGGCGGGGTCAGGCCCATGCGTTCGGTGATCTGGCCGGTGAGATAGGCGTGCAGCTTGTCGGCCCAGATTTGCGCGTTGGTGACATAGTGCTGCTGACGCAGGACCGCCAGAATGGTGGTCTGGTAGCCCGCCGCGCGCGCGCCCTCCAGCTTGACGGTATAGGCACCGGGCACCCAAGTTGAGCCTTCGACGCGAACGCGCCGCGCATCGAGCGCCGTGTAGCGCGCGCCGCGAACGTCCAGATAGCCGCCGGGTTCATAGAGCTGGAACGGGTCGGAATTCTCATAGAGCATATGGGCGGAGACGGAATGCGGGGTGCAAAGCGCGGTCTCGGCCATAGCCTCGACCGTGAAGCCGGTGGTGTCGAAATCGACCATGATCACGCCCGAGGTCGGATTGGTCGAACACAGCGCGCCGCATTCGGCGATCTTGGCCCCGTGCCACGCGGCCCCGGCGTGATCGCCGCGCGCCAGCGGCAGGGCGGCGATGGTGGCGGTATCCGTCACCCGGCCACAGATCACGATATCCGCGCCGGTCGCCAGCGCCGCCTGCACCTGCTCGACGCCGCCCAGCGCCACGATGTTGGTCATCGCACGCAGCGCGTCGGCGCTGATTTCGGGCGCGGGGGTCAGCGGGGTGATCTGCCCGGCCTCAAGCGCCTGAACCAGACGCTCGGCGGGTTGCTGGCAATAGAGCCGCGCCACTTTCAGCGTCATGCCCAGCTCTGCCGCAATCTCGGCGGTCAGCGCATACATCCAGTCCACCGTCGCATCCGCGCCGCAGGTGCCCGCCGTGCCGATGATCAGCGGCACGCCCGCCTCGGCCCGCGCCTGCATCAGCGTGCGCCATTCGGATTTCGTCGCGGCGCGTGAATATTTGGATTCGCCCGCGCCCAGCGACCAGGGGCCTGAGTCGGTCGAGCCGCCGTCGATGGCAATGATGTCCGGCTTAAGCCCAAGACCGCGCGACAAAGCCGCGCGGTCAAAGCCCAGTCCCAGAACGCCCGAAGGCACCAGAACGCGTGTGCTCATCTCAGTCCCCGATTGCCTCAGGCTGAACCTCAGGCCGTTTCAGAAAGCGGCGCAGAAAGATCGGCGCCAGAAAGCCGATGATCGCGGCGATCCACAGGCCGGTCGAAACCGACGACGAGAAGAGATACGTCCAGTCGCCGTTCGACAACACCATGGCGCGGCGCAGGTTGTCTTCCATCGCGTTGCCCAGCAGGATGCCCAGAATGATCGGCACCGTCGGGATATCCAGCTTGCGGCAGACATAGCCCAGAATGCCGAAGGCGACCATGAGCTGCATGTCGAAGGTCGAGCCGGTCAGCGAGTAGATGCCGACAAAGGCCACCATCGTCACGCCGGGCAGCAGGATATGCGACGGCACCGAGAGGATCTTCACGAAGATCTTCACCATCGGCACGTTCATGATCAACAGCACGATGTTGGCGATCAGCAGGGCGGCGATCAGGCCCCAGACAACCTCGGGCCGTTCGGTGAACAACAGCGGGCCGGGGGTGATGTTGAGCGTCAGCAGCAAGGCCAGCAGCACGGCGGTGGTGCCCGAGCCCGGCACGCCCAGCGTCAGCATCGGGATCAGCGCGCCACCGGCGGCGGCGTTGTTGCCCGCCTCAGGCGCAGCCACGCCCCGGACGTTGCCCTTGCCGAAGCTGTCCTTGTCCTTGGCCACCGCTTTTTCGGCGACATAGGCCAGGAACGAACCCAGCGAGGCCCCGGCGCCAGGCAAAATCCCGGCGACAAAGCCGATGCCCGTCCCGCGCAGCATCGCGCCGGTCGTGTGGCGCAGCGCTTTCCACGGGATCGTCACCTTGCCGAGCGCGACACCGATGGCCGAATTCTTGCCGTGGCTCTCGATGAAGAAGAACACTTCGGACACGGCGAACAGACCGACGATGGCGACCAGAAAGTCGATGCCGTCCATCAGATGCAGCTCACCGAAGGTGAAGCGCGGCATGCCGGTGGTCTTATCCAGACCGATCATCGCGATGCCCAGACCCAGCAGGGCAGCCAGCGCCGATTTCGCCTGATTGTTCGACCCCAGACCGCCCAGCGTGCAGAAGGCCAGCAGGTAGAGCGCGAAATATTCGGCCGGGCCGAACTGGTAGGCAACGCGCGACAGCACCGGGGCCAGCAGCATCAGGCCGATGGTCGCCAGAAACGCGCCGACGAAGGACGCAACGCCTGAGACGACAAGGGCCTCGCCCGCTCGACCTTGCCTTGCCATCGGATAGCCGTCGAGCGTGGTCATCATCGCCGGTTCGTCGCCCGGAATGTTCAGCAGGATCGACGAGATCCGCCCGCCATACATCGCGCCGTAGTAGACCGAGGTCAGCAGCACCAGCGCCGACATCGCGTCCAGACCCATCGAGAAGGTGATCGGAATCAGCAGCGCCACGCCATTGGCCGGGCCAAGGCCCGGAAGCGCGCCGACGATGGTGCCGATGAAGCAGCCGATCACGGCCAGCATCAGCGACCATGGCGACAAGGCGATGGAAAAGCCCATTGCCAGGTTTGACAGAATGTCCATGTCTCTCCCCCGTGGGCGGCCCGTCCGGCGTGCGCGCCCCGAATTTACGTCACCGCGTCAGAACCAGCTGCGCGGAAAACCCACCAGGCTCAGCCCCAGCACCATGTTGAACAGCACGAAAAGACCGACCGACAGGCCCACCCCGGTCAACACAGCGGTGACGGGTTTGGGATTGATCTGATAGCTGAGCACACCGGCGGCGATCGCCGTTGGGATCACGAAACCCAGCGGGCGCACGGCGCTGGCGTAGCCCAGCAGCACGGCCAGTGCGATCGCCAGTTGCACCAGCGTGCCGACGCCGGGCCACTCGGCATTGGCATCGGGCTTGATGATCAGAAAGGCCGACCCGATCACGACAAAGCCGCCGATCAGGTAGGGAAACACCCGCGGACCCACCGGGTCCGACAGAAAACTGGTCTGAATAGAGGTGGCGCTGTAGAGATACCCCAGCGCCACCGCCATCAGGACCAGACCAAAGATCCGGTCCGCTTTCATCACTGAATCACGCCGATCTCGCGGCTCAGCTCCTGGGTCTGGGCGATCACGCCATCGATCCAGGTCTGAAACTCATCGCCAACGCGGGTGAAGGGCGCCAGACCATTGGCCGTCATCGCCTCTTGCCACTGCGCGCTGTTCGCAACGGCGGTCAGACGGTCAGCCCAGGCTTGGAACGCTTCATCCGAGATGCCGCCGGGGACATAGAGACCGCGCCAGTTCACGGCGGCGACGTCATAGCCCTGCTCACGCGCGGTGGGGATATCGTCAAAGCCCGGAACGCGCTCTTCGGTCAGCACAGCCAGAACGCGCACTTCGCCCGAACGCACAAAGCCGACGATTTCCGACATGTCGCCGGTCATCGCTTGCGTGAAGCCACCCACCGTCTGGGTGATCGCATCCGCGCCGCCATCCACGCCGATATAGCGGACCTGACGGATGTCTTCCAGACCGGCAGCCTGCAGGATCTGCAGCGGTTTCATGTGGTCGAAGCCACCCACCGCAGAGCCACCGGCAAAGGCGACCGACGCCGGATCGGCCAGCACGGCGTCAACCAGATCGTTCAGCGACTGGAACGGGCTGTCATTGGCCACCACGATCACGCCGGGATCGCCCCCGATCGAGCCGACAAAGCGCACCTGATCCGCGGTCGCGCCGCCAAAGGCGTTCTGCGCCAGACGGGTCGTCGTGGCCGACGAGGCGGCGACGATCAGATCTTCGTCGGTGTTGCGCTCGTTGGCGACGTTGGCATAGGCCACGCCACCACCGGCACCGGCCATGTTGGTCACCACGACCGGCGCGGGGACTTCACCGATTTCATACAGGATGCGGCCGATCTGGCGGCAAGTGAAATCCCAGCCGCCGCCGGGGTTAGCGGGCGCGATGCATTCGGTGGCAGCGGCCGGAACGGCCAGCGCCGCCAGCGCGCCCAGTGAAAGCGCGGACAGAGTCAAACGGGTCATGTGGAACTTCCTCCCTGAAACATTCCGCAAAGGCGACTGCGGCCGGCTGCTTGGCCAGCGCATGTTCCCCCCTTGCGTCGTGCACCATTCGCTGAAAACCTTGCACAGACCTGTCACGGACGCGTCATCGCGCCAGAAAATGAGGCGGAATGCGATTTCTTTTGATCGAGGACAACGCCGACCTCGCGCGCTCGGTCCGTGAGCGGCTTGAGCTGGAGGGGCACGCCGTCGACCACGCCGTCGATCTGGCTGATGCCGACGATCATCTGGCCGTCGCGCGCTATGACCTGATCTTGCTCGACATCACCCTGCCCGATGGCGACGGGCGCAGCTTTTTGCAGCGCCACCGCGCAGCCCAGGCCGATACGCCCGTGATCGTGCTGACCGCGCGCTCGGCGGTGTCGGACCGGGTGGATACGCTGGATCTGGGGGCCGATGACTATCTGACCAAACCCTTTGATTTCGCCGAACTTGAGGCCCGCTGCCGTGCCGTGCTGCGCCGCAGGGGCGGGGCGGCGACCACGTTGCAGACCTATGCCGATCTGACCTTTGATCCGATGGGGGCCTGCGTCACCGTCGCGGGCGAGACCCGCGATCTGCGCAACCGGGAACTGCGGCTGCTCGAGGTTCTTTTGTCCGCGCCGGGCCGCATCCTGTCCAAGGACCAGCTCTGCGACCGGCTGTTTTCCTATGCCGAACCGGTCAGTGACAACGCCATCGAGGTCTATATCGCCCGCCTGCGCCGCAAGATCGACGGCAGCGCCGCGCGGATCGAAACCGTGCGCGGGCTGGGTTACCGGCTGACCGGCGGATGACCCCCCGCGCCGCCCCCAGCCTGCGCCGTCGCCTTATGGTGCAGCTGCTTGTGTTGTCGGCGGTGCTGGCGGTCGCGCTTTACGTGGCGGTACGGCTGGGGGCCGAGCGCGCCTCTGAGGCGACGCTCGACGGGATACTGGGCGCGGCCACCACCACCATCGCCGAGGAATTGCGCAGCGTCGAGGGTGGAGCCGAGCTGGACCTGTCGCCCGGCACCTTCTCGATGCTGGCGGCGATGGGTGAAGAACGGATCTTTCACCGCATCGACATCCGGGGCCTGCCCGTCACCGGCTATGACGACCTGCCCCTGCCACCGACCACCCCCACCGCGCTGGAACCGGCGTTTTACGACGCGACCTACCGCGACGCCGATCTGCGGCTGGCCGCCGTGGCGCGCAGCCTGATGATCGAAAACCGCGCCGCCCCTGTGCTGGTGATCGTCGGCCAGACGCGCGAGGGCCAGCGCGCCATTGCCCGCGATCTGGGCAACCGCGCGGCGGCGCTGGGGCTGGTGGTGTTTCTGGTCGCCGTGCCCCTCAGCCTGTTCGCGACGGGCACCCTGCTGCGCCCCATCGGGCGGCTGGCCGAGGCGGTCGGCCGGCGCGGCGGTCACGATCTGCGCCCGGTGCGCCACCCTGCCCCCGCCGAGCTGATGCCGCTGGTCGAGCAGCTCAACGCCTTCATCGCCCGTCTGCGCCAGACCCTTGCGCAGACCGAAACCTTCATCGCCGAAGCCGCGCATCACATCCGCACGCCGCTGGCCACCCTGCGCTCCGAGGCCGAGCTGGCGCTGCGCCAAGCCGGGGATGAACCCACCCGCGCCCGCCTGCGCGGCATGATCCGCGCGACCGAGGAAAGCGCGCGCTCGGCCAACCAGCTCCTTGACCACGCGACGGTGCTGTTTCGCGCCGACCAGCGGGCGCAGGACCGGGTCGAACTGGGCGCGATGGTCTCGGCGCTGGCCGACAGGTTCCGCCCCACCGCCGATCTGAAAGAAATGGAAATCACGCTGGACCTGCCCGCCGCGCCGATGGAAACAACCGGCGACGCGGTGCTGATCGAATCCGCGCTGCGCAACCTGATCGACAACGCGCTGAAATACTCGCCCGCCGAATCCCCCATCCTGATCACCCTGCGCGAGGACGCAGGTTTCGCCCGGCTCGACGTTCACGACCGGGGCCGGGGTCTGGGCGGCGAGACGCAGGCGGCACTCTCCAAACGCTTTCGACGCGGCGGGAATGTCGGTGGTGTGGTCGGCTCGGGGCTGGGCTTGACGATTGTGAGCGAGACGGCGGCGGCGATGGGCGGGCGCTTTGCCCTGAAAGACAGAAAGGACGGCGGCACATGCGCAACGCTCTGGTTCCCCTTCTCGTCGTGATCGCGGCGCTGTTCGCGCTGCCCGCCGTCGCCTTCGAGATCGAAGCCGAACAGCGGTTCGGTCCGGCAGGCGCGACCAACGAGCTGTCTGTGCTGTCCACCACCGACATCAGCTTCTTTGCCCCGCTGGCCGAGGCGTTTCTGGCCCGCCAGCCCAATCTGGCGCTGCGCTATGTGCAGGCAGGCAGTCAGGATCTGTTTCGCGCGGTCGATGGTGAAGGGGCGGCGTTTGATCTGGTGATCTCGTCCGCGATGGATTTGCAGATGAAGCTGGCCAATGACGGCTACGCCCGCGCCCTGCCTGCCGATCTGGTCGCTGAACTGCCGGTCTGGGCGCGCTGGCGCGACCGGCTGGTGTCCATCGCGCAAGAGCCGGTGGTCTTGCTGCTGGCCGATGCCGCGCTGCCCGACGGGCAGGCCCCGCCCCGCTCGCGCCGCGACCTGATCGCGCTGCTTCGTGACCACCCGCAGCTGTTCGCCGGGCGGATCGGCACCTATGACCCGCGCATTTCGGGCGCGGGGTATCTGTTTTTGACCCAGGACGCGCGCATGTCCGATTCCATCTGGCGGCTGGCCGAGGTGATGGGGCGGCTGGATGCGCGGCTCTTTTGCTGCTCGGGCGACATGATCGCCGGGCTTTTGTCGGGCGAGCTGCTGGTCGGCTACAACGTGCTGGGCAGCTATGCGGCAGCAAACCTGCCCGCAGGCTCGGGCGTGCAGGCCATCGCGCTGGAGGATTTCACCGTCACCCTGCAACGCACCGCGCTGATCCCGGTCAATGCGCCGCTGCCCGAGGCAGGCGCGGCGCTGCTGCGCTTCCTTTTGTCGGACGAAGGCCAGTTGATCCAGTCCCGCGCCACCGGCTTCGCCGTCATGCGGCCCGAGACCTTTGCCACCCAGCCGTGGCTCAGGCCGATCCGGCTGGACCCCGGCCTGCTGTCATCGCTGGATTCGATGACCCGCAGGCGGTTTCTGGCAGAATGGACGGCGGCGCTGGATCAGCCATGAGAGATCAGGCAAGCGGGTGCGATTCGCGCCGGTGACGCCAATGGTGAACTCAAGTTCATGATGGGCAACGATTTCTCTGATTCAGTCCGTTGAAACCAGCGGTGAACGCGGAATTATCGCCCGTTGCCCTTCACCCTCAGGCCGCCTGACAATACGTTGCACAGTTGAGCCGGAATTATCCCGTATCGCCGCTCTGCTCCTCTTGCCCCTTACCGGGCGGGCCGGAACAGCGCGGCGCGATTGCAACAAGAGGGGCGCCAAACCGCGCGGCGCGTGTTTTTGATGCCGCTTTGGCGCAGATCGCACCGGGCTGTTCGGAAACGGACCAGACAACGGGCGGGGGAACGCATCGAGATCACCACGACCGCAAGGCCGCTGGCATGAGCGATGCACGAAAGGGAAGAGTGAGGATGCGAGCAGAACTGATCGACGGCAAAGCCTTTGCGGGCAAGATCCGCGCGCAAGTGGCCGAGAATGTCGCCCGCCTGAAATCCGGGCACGGGCTGACCCCCGGTCTGGCCGTGGTACTGGTCGGTGAAGACCCGGCGTCCGAAGTCTATGTGCGATCCAAGGGCAAGCAGACGCTTGAGGCAGGCATGGCCTCGTTCGAGCATAAACTGCCCTCCGACACGGCACAGGCCGATCTGCTGGCGCTGATCGCGCAGCTGAACGGCGATGCGTCGGTGCATGGCATTCTGGTGCAGCTCCCGCTGCCCGATCATCTGGACAGCGATCTGGTCATCAACGCGATTGACCCGGCCAAGGATGTGGACGGATTTCATATCTCGAACGTCGGGCTGCTGGGCACCGGGCAGAAGTCGATGGTCCCCTGCACGCCGCTGGGCTGCCTGATGATGCTGCGCGATCAGCTGGGCTCGCTGTCGGGCCTGAATGCCGTCGTGGTGGGCCGGTCGAACATCGTCGGCAAGCCGATGGCCCAGCTGCTGCTGGGTGACAGCTGCACGGTGACCATCGCGCATTCGCGCACCAGGGATCTGGCGGCCGTGTGCCGGCGTGCCGATATCCTCGTCGCCGCTGTCGGTCGCCCGAAGATGATCCCCGGCGACTGGATCAAACCCGGTGCCACGGTTATCGACGTCGGCATCAACCGGATACCCGCGCCTGAAAAGGGTGAGGGCAAGACCCGGCTGGTGGGGGATGTCCATTTTGACAGCGCGGCCGAGGTCGCCGGTGCCATCACGCCGGTGCCCGGTGGCGTTGGGCCCATGACCATCGCCTGCCTGTTGGCCAACACCGTCACCGCCTGCTGCCGCGCGCACGGGCTGCCTGAACCCACGGGGCTGACTGCCTGACCCCACCCTTTCCGCCCCCGGCCTTTGGCCGAGCGGGCCCAGACCCTTCGAACCAGGAGTTCCTATGACCAAATACTGCCTGACCGTGACCTGCACCTCGACCCGCGGCATCGTTGCCGCGATCTCGGCCTTTCTGGCCGAAAACGGCTGCAACATCACCGACAGCTCGCAATTCGACGACATGGAGACCGGCAACTTCTTCATGCGGATCAGCTTCACCTCGGAAACCGGCGCAGACCTCGCAGCCCTGACCGAAGCCTTCGCGCCGGTCGCGACGAAATTCGACATGAACTACGCGTTCCATGATGAAGCGACCAAGATGAAGGTCGTGATCATGGTCTCGCGTTTCGGCCATTGCCTGAACGATCTGCTCTACCGCGTGCGCATCGGCGCGCTGCCGGTCGAGATTGTCGCGGTGATCTCGAACCACATGGACTACCAGAAGGTGGTCGTGAACAACGACATCCCCTTCCATTGCATCAAGGTGACCAAGGCCAACAAGCCGCAGGCCGAAGCCGCGATCATGCAGGTGGTTGTCGACACCGGGGCCGAACTGATCGTGCTGGCGCGCTACATGCAGATCCTGTCGGACGAGATGTGCACCAAGATGTCGGGCAAGATCATCAACATCCACCACTCGTTCCTGCCCAGCTTCAAAGGGGCCAACCCCTACAAGCAGGCCTTCGAGCGTGGTGTGAAACTGATCGGGGCGACCTCGCACTACGTCACCGCCGATCTGGACGAGGGTCCGATCATCGAACAGGACACCGTGCGCGTCACCCATGCGCAAAGCCCCGAGGATTACGTGAGCCTTGGCCGCGATGTGGAAAGCCAGGTTCTGGCCCGCGCGATCCACGCGCATGCCCACCGCCGGGCATTCATGAATGGCAACAAGACCGTGGTCTTCCCGGCCTCGCCCGGTTCGTATTCGTCCGAGCGTATGGGCTGACCCCCCGGCTTTGAGACCAGCCCTTTGATCCAGCCCGCCCCCTCGGGCTGGATCTTTACATTTCCGGAGCGCCGCTTTGGGGGTTGGAACAGGGGGGCCTCGGCCCCCTCGGCCCGTTCCGGGCCTCACCCCCTGAGGATATTTAAGGACAGAAAATGGCGTTAACTTTTTGTTAACCATGCCCCATTTTCTGTCTCTAAATATCCTCCAGGAGGGTCCGGGAGGATGGAAAATCCTCCCGGTCGGCTGGGGCGACGCGCCTCAGGAGTCGCTGGCGTCGCCGGCACTGCCAAAGGCGTTCCAGCCGCCATCGACGCTGAGCAACGTGCCGTTGACATAGCTGGCACCGGGCGAGGCAAGGAACCACACCGCCTCGGCAATATCTTGCGGCTGCCCCAGATCACCCATCGGAATCCGCGCACGGATCTTCCCGCTGTCGATACGCCCGGCCTTTTCCAGTGCGGCCACACCCGGGGTGCGGATATACCCCGGCGCGACGGTGGCGGTGCGGATGCCTTGCGGGCCGAGTTCGGCGGCGAAACAGCGGGTCAGGATGTCGATCCCCGCCTTGGACGCGCCATACGCATGCCGCGGCGCCATCGGCACCAGCCCGGCGATTGAGCCGATGTTGACGATCACGCCGCGCCCGGCCTGCAGGCTCGGGATCGCCGCACGGGCACACAGAAACGCGCCGGTCAGGTTGACGTCGAGCACGCGTTCAAGATCCGCTGTCGTCTGCTCAGTGGCGGGCTGGAAGGCGTCGGCGATGGCGGCGTTGTTGACCAGAATATCCACCGGCCCCAGTGCCTGCACGATCTGCGCAAAGCAGTCGGTGACGGCCTGCTCATCGGTCACGTCGCAGACAAAGGCCTGCGCCGAAGCGCCCAGAGTGGCGGCTTGCGCCTTCGCGCCCTCACCGTTGCGATCCACAATCGCCACCCGGTCGCCCGAGGCCACAAACCGCGCCGCAATCGCCGCCCCGATACCGTCTGCCGCGCCGGTCACCACCACGACGCGCGGGGCAGGATCGGCAAAGGGGCGGGATTGTTCGGCGGCGGGCACGACGTCGGCAGGCGGGTGCGCATCGCCGGGCTGGTTGAACGACATCCAGCCACCATCGACACCCAGAATGGCCCCCGTCACATAGCGCGCCTTGTCCGAGGCCAGAAACCCGATGACCGAGGCCATCTCATCGGCCCGTGCCAGCCGCCCCATCGGAATGCGGCGGCGCACCGCGCGCAGGTCTGCCTTGCCCGCCGCTTCCAGCGCCGCGACCATCGGCGTGCGCACATAGCCCGGCGCAATGGCATTGACCCGGATCCCCCGCGCCGCCCATTCGCAGGCCAGCGACCGGGTGAGCGAGATCAGCGCCGCCTTTGACGCGGCATAGGCGTTGCGGGTCGGGTTGCCGAGCACGCCCGCCAGCGAGGCGGTGTTGACGATCACCCCGCCCGCGCCCATCCGCGCTGCCGCCTCACGCGCCATGACAAACGGTCCG
The DNA here is from genome assembly GCF_025949695.1 of Pararhodobacter zhoushanensis. Taxonomy (NCBI): domain Bacteria; kingdom Pseudomonadati; phylum Pseudomonadota; class Alphaproteobacteria; order Rhodobacterales; family Paracoccaceae; genus Pararhodobacter; species Pararhodobacter zhoushanensis. Next base: position 324,058 of record NZ_JAPDFL010000001.1, read on the forward strand.
GCCAGATTGGTGCGCAGGGTCAGGCGGAAATGGGCGATGTCGGTCTGCACCGTGGGGGCCATGATCGGCCCCATCGCGGCGTTGTTGAGCAGGATATCCACGCCATCACACAATGTGTCGATCTGCGCGAACAGCGCGACGATCTGTGCCTCGTCCGAGAGATCGCACTCAAGTCCGACATGCTGGGGGCCATGTTCCGCTACAGCGTCGGCCACACCGCTGCCGGGCAGGTCCACGGCGATCAGCCGCACATCGGGGGCGGCGAATTCAGCCAGCAACGCGCGGCCAATGCCGCCCGCGGCACCGGTGACGATGCAGGTTCTGGTGGGGGTCATGGGATCACTCCGCAGTCAGGCGACGAAAGAACCCGTCGCGGTAAAGCAGGTTCGCACCGGGCGCGATGCGCAGGCCGACGACCGACCCCAGAAACACCGTGTGGCTGCCCTGCGTGAAGGCTTGCGCGACCACGCAGTCAAAGCGGCTGACCGCGCCATCGAGCATCGGCGCACCCGCCTGCCCTTCTTCCCAGGTTCCCAGATCAAACGCGCCGCGATCATCCAGCGGGGTCGAGGAAAACCGCCGGGCAATATCCGCCTGCTCATCAGACAGGAAGTTCACCACGAAAGCACCCGCTGTGCGAATGCGTTCGGCGGCGGGACGGTCGTTGCGGATGCAGACGACCAGCGTCGGCGGCTCGGTCGTGGCCGAGCAGATCGCGGTGACGGTCATCCCCTCCCACGCATCGGCGTGGCGATAGGTGACGACGGCGACGGGCGAGACGACATGGCGCATCGCCGTCTTGTAGTCGTCGACCGCGACGGCGTTGGGCCGATCTTTCATGGGAGCGCTTTCCATTGGCAGGGGCTGGTCAGACGGGTTTGAGGATCTGATAGACGGGGTCATCGGGCCAGCTGCTGCCGACCGGCTGTCGCACGCCAAAACGCTCGGCCTCGCTGCCTTCGGGCACGGTCTGATCCTCGGCCCAGTCATAGACCACGGTACGCGCCGCAACGCGCCAGTCGTCGCCGCGCTTTTCGAACCGGTCGCAGTACCGGCCGATCAGCATGACCTGCCGGACCACGCCATCCGCGCCCTTGCCCCGCTGATGGGCGGTGAAATAGCTTTCGACGGCGGCTTCAGTGGGGCTGGCAAAGTCGATCAGAATGTTGGTCAGCACATGCACATTGCGCGGCCCGGTGGCGAAGATGCTGCGCGCCCAGTTGATGAAACCCTCGGCGCTGCCCTGATATGGGCCGTGCCGGTCGGTGGCATCGGGCCAATAGGCCGAGCGCAGCGCGACCTCGTCGGCGCGGTCCACGCCGCGACAATAGCGGTGCAGGCACTCCTTGATCGCCTCACGGTCGCGCAACTCGGTGATCTGCGCGGCTAGATCGGGTGTCATGGCTGGCCCTCCAGTTCGATCAGCGCATCCAGCGCGATGACGCCCTGCCCTTTCGGCATCACCCGCACCGGGTTCAGGTCAACGCCGATCACCTGCGCGGCATGGGCGGCGGCAAAGCGTGACAGGTCGGTGAGCAGTTGCGCCAGCGCGTCGATATCGCTGGGCGGCGCACCGCGCACGCCTTCAAGCAGCGCAAAGCCGCGGATTTCGCGGATCATGCGGTGCGCCTCGGCCAGACCGAAGGGCGCGGCGCGGAAAGTGACGTCCTTGAGCACCTCGACAAAGACGCCGCCCAGACCGAACATCACCACCGGCCCCAGCACCGGATCGCGGGTGACGCCGACGATGGTCTCTACCCCGCCCTGCACCATCGGCGCGACCAGCACGCCCTCAATCCGGGCGTCGGGCATCGCCGTGGCGGCGCGGGCGAGGATCTCGGTGGCGGCCTGCCGCACGGCCTCTTCGTCGTGCAGATTGACGGCGACGCCGCCGATCTCGGTCTTGTGGGGGATGTCGGGCGAGCAGATCTTGACCACCACCGGAAAACCCAGTGCGGGTGCAAGGCGCGCGGCACAGCCAGCGGTTGCCGCCAGATGCTCGCCCGCAAAGCGGATCCCGGCGCGGGCCAGCAGGGCCTTGGCGCGCGCCTCGCTCAGCGGACCTTGCGGCAGGTCCAGCGGTTGCATCGGCGCGGGGGGCAGATCACGGCGGGCAAAGGCATCGCGGAACCGGGTCAGCGCGCCCAGCGCGTGGGCGAGTGCCGAGCCATCCTCGAACACCAGAAACCCGTCGGCCTCGTAGCGGCGCACCACCTCAGGGGGGCGGACATGGTCAGCGCGCGGATACTGTTGCCAGCCTCGCCGAGCGCCTCCATCAGCGCCTTGCGCAGCGGATCGGCATAGGTACGGCTGGCCGGGCCGGTGCCTAAGATGGCGGTGAAAAGATCATACTCGCCGCGCGACATCATCAGCTGAACGCAACGCTGCAACAGGTTCAGGTCGCTGACCGCCTGCGCGGTGGCATCGACCGGATTGCGCGGCGAGGCGAAGGGCAACATGTCCAGCAGTTCGGCCTGTGCATCCTCGGGCATGGGCGAGACGTCGAGACCCGCAGCCTCGGCATCATCGGCAAGCTGGATGCCGAAACCGCCGGACATGGTGAAGATCCCGATCCGGTTGCCCGCCGGAAAGCGACCAGCGGCGCAGGCATAGGCGACGTCGATCTGCTCGGCCGTCGTTGCGGCGCGGTGCACGCCGTATTGGCGCAGCACGGCATCGAACACCGCGTCCGACCCGGCCAGCGCGGCGGTATGCGAGGCGGCAGCGGCGGCCCCGACCGAGGAGCGCCCGGTTTTCATGAACACAATCGGTTTGCCCAGATCACGCGCGTTCTCCAGCGCGTTCAGGAACAGATCGCGGTCGCGCACACCCTCGGCATAGGCCATGACCACGCGCGTCTCGGGCTGGCGGACAACCCAGTCCAGCGCCTCGGCCACGTCGATATCGGCCTCGTTCCCGGTGGTGATCCACTGGCTGATGCCCAGCCCGCGCTGCCGCGCCAGATGGGCGATATGCGCGCCATACGCCCCGCTTTGCGAGACGATGCCAACCGGGCCGGGGGTGATCAGCGCGGTGTCCAGAATGACGCTGAACGTGCCGTAATAGCCAAGGCCTGGGTTGAAGACGCCCAGACAATTGGGCCCCAGTAGGCGCATGCCCGCTTCGCGGGCGGTGGCGATGATGCGCGATTGCAGATACTCGCCCTCGAGCCCGGTCTCCGCGAAACCGGCAGAGAAGATCACCGCCGAGCGCACGCCGCGCGCCGCGCATTCCTCAACGGTTTGCAGGGTGGCGGCGGCGGGCAGGGCCAGAATGGCGGTGTCGGGGGTTTCGGGCAACGCGGCGATAGAGGGAAAGGCGGGCAGACCCTGCACGCTTTCGCGGCGCGGATTGACCGGCAGGACGCGCCCGGCAAAGCCCGCCTCGCGCAGATAGCGCAGCGGGCGGCCCCCGATGCGCGACACATCATCCGAGGCTCCGACCAGCGCCACGCTGCGCGGGGCCATGAGGGCGGCGAAGGCGTCAGACATGCGCAGCGCCTCCCAGTTTCATGCGCGGTTCGGCCAGCCCGGTAACCCCCAGCCCGTCAAGCGCGAACAGATACCCGCCCTGCGGATGGCGCGAGATCGCGCGGCCCGAGCCACTGTCCTTGATCGAGGTGACATAGAGCTGGTCCAGATTTGGGCCGCCGAACGCCAGACAGCTGGGCATGTCCGTGGGGGCCTCGACCAGCCGCTCCAGCTTGCCCGAGGGGGCGAAGCGGGCGATCTTGCCGACATTGACCAACGCCACCCAGACATGGCCTTCGGCATCGACGGTTGCGCCATCGGGGCCGGAATTGAATTGCTGCGTGTCGGCAAACACGCGGGGATGCGACAGTTCACCGTCGTCATAGTCATAGGCGCGGATGAAGCGGTCCAGACTGTCCGAGAAATACATCGTGCGCCCGTCCGGGCTGAAGCACAGCGAGTTCGAGATGCGGATACCGTTGGCCAGCACCTCGGCCTGCCCGTCGCCGGTGACGCGGATCAGCTCGCCCACCGGTTCGGCAAACACCCCCATGCCGCCACACACGAAACGACCCTGACGGTCAACCTTGCCATCGTTGAAACGCACGCGGTCGCTGGGGATCGCCGGGCGGTAGAGCGGCGCAAGGCTGTCTGCATCCAGATCGACCAGATAGATCCCGTCGAACAGGCCTGCGACCAGCCGCCCATCCTCGCACAGCCCGATCGAGCCGATCATCGATGGCATCAGCATTTGCCCCGACGCACCGCTGGACGGGTCCAGAAAGCGGATCATGCGCGACACGCCGTCCACCCAGTACAAACGCTGGCGCCGGTCGTCCCACAACGGGCTTTCGCCCAGCATGTCCGGGCTTGGCCCGACGCGTTGGGCCTTGATCTTGGTGTCGATAGGGGCGGTCATCGCGTGTCCCGGAAAAATTGGCGACCAGCCCGAAGGCCGGTCGCCAGGTGGGGAGGAACTTAGTTGGTGAACAGCGGGCAGGCGCTTTCAGCCTGCGAGCGCCAGGATTGTTCAGCCGGGATCTGGCCGAGCACTTCGTACAGATCCCACGGCCCGGTCGAGGCCTCGGGCGTCTGCACGCGCACCAGTTGCATCGGGTGCATCACCACGCCATCGGCGCGGATCGACACATCATGCATGACCGCATCGTTCACCGGCAGCGCCCGCATCTGCTCCATGACCGTGACGCCATCGTCGCTGCCGCCTGCTGCCATGGACTGCAGCAGATGGTTCATCGCCGAATAGGTAACCAGCTGCGACTCGTTGGGATACCGCCCGTCATAGGCCGCGTTGTAGCGTTCGGTCAGGGCGCGGGTCTCGTCGTCCGAATTCCAGTAGGCCGCAGCCGAGAACACCAACCCCTGCGTCGCTTCCAACCCGATGCTGTAGACGTTGTTGACCTGAATCCCCAGCGGTGCCAGCTGCTGACCGGCATCGACGATGCCAAACTCTTCCGCTTGCTTGATCACGTTGGCCAGATCGGCCCCGGCGTTGGCGATCCCGATCACCTGCGCGCCGCTGGCCTGCGCTTGCAGCAACTGCGAGGAGAAATCGCTCGCGCCCAGCGGATGCAGGGTCGAGCCCAGCACCGTCCCGCCTGCCGCTTCGACGAAGCGGGTGGCATCAGCCTGCCATTGCTGGCCGAAGGTGTAGTCAACGGTGATGAAATACCACGTCAGGTTGCCCTGTTCGAGCTGCGCATTCACCGAGCCGCGCGCCAGCGTATAGGTGTCATAGGCCCAGTTCGTCGTCATCGGCGAACACTGGCCATTGGTCGTTTCGGTCGTCGCCGTTCCCGCGATCAGATAGGGGCGGTTGTTTTCGCGCATCACGTCCTGAACCGCCAGCGCGATGGACGAGGCCGAGCAGCCGATGATCGCATCGACGCCTTCTTCCTCTACCCAGCGACGCGCGGTCGAAACGCCGATGTCGGGCTGGTTCTGGTCATCGGCGATGACGATCTCGATGGGCGTGCCGTTGATGGCGCCGCCGTTATCCTCGACCGCCAGCCGCGCCATGGCGACCGACCCCGCACCGCAGTTATCGGCATAGGGGCCCGACTGGTCGTTCATCACGCCGATACGGATCACACCGTCGGAAAAATCCGCAAAGGCCGGCGAAGCGGTCAGCGCGGTGCAGGTCATCATCAGCCCGAAGGCTTTCGTGGTTTTCATGGTCTTCCTCCCATTGGATTGGCTTGGCTCCTCCAGCCTTGCCGGTTCATTTCTCAGCAGTCACGAGAACGCGTAGGTGACCCCTCCGTCGACAAACAGCATGTCCCCGGTCACAAAAGATGCCTCGTCCGAGGCCAGAAACACGGCGGCATTCGCCATGTCCTCGGGCTGTCCCAGACGGCCGATAGGCATGCGCTGGCGGCGGCGTTCCCACGCCTCTTCGGACACCACCAGATTGGCGCCGTCGGTCTGGGTCGGCCCCGGTGCAATGGCCGTGACGCGGATGTTGTCAGGGCCGAATTCCGCCGCGCCCGAACGGGTCGCAGCCGCCACCGCCGCCTTGATCGCGCTGTACATGATGCCGTTCTTCATCGCCAAAACAGCCGAGGGCGAGGCGATGTTGACGATCACGCCCCCGCCCGCCAGACGCATCTGCGGAACGGCGGCCTGATAGCCCCAGATCACCCCCTTGAAGCCCACGTCGATCATCCGGCCGATCATCGTTTCGGTCTGCTCTTCCAGCGGGCCGTAGCGGTTATACATCGCGTTGTTGACCAGAATGGTGATCGGCCCCAGCGCATGCTTGATGCGCGCGGCGGCGGTGAACACTTCTTCGCGGTCAGCGACATTGGCGCGCAGGGCAATCGCCTGTCCGCCTGCGGCGACGATCTCCTGCGCGGTCGCCTCGGCCACCTCAAGCTTCAGATCGACAACGCCGACAGCGGCCCCTTCGCGGGCATAGGCCAGGCTGATTGCACGCCCGATGCCGCCGCCTCCGCCGGTTACCATTGCCACCCGACCTGTCAGTCTGCCTTGCATGCGTCTTGTCCCCTCCCTGGGCCGGCGATGTGCAAAACCGCCGATAATTCCATGGCCTTACGGGCTTCCAAAGGGCATGCCGGTTGCGCACACCACCCGCGCCATTCAGCGGCGGGCAGAGCAAACAGGACGGACCACACGACGCGACCCTTGGGCAGTAAGGCGTGATGTGAAGATTGCACGAGCGTTTGCATGCAGCCAGAAAATTCCGTAAGTGAATTTGAGTTTCACACTTGTGAATTCCGGGGGGATGCTGTGTCGAACGCTCAGGTTAAATCCGCGATGCGGGCCTTCGAGATCCTCGAACACTTCCGCCTGTCGCAACAGCCCCGCACCATGTCCGAGCTGTCGACGGACCTTGGCTATCCTTTGTCCAGCACCACGGTCTTGCTGAAAACATTGGTTAATCTTGGCTATCTGAACTACGACCGCAGCAAGCGCGTCTACTTCCCCACCACCAAGGTCACCGGCCTTGGCGACTGGGTGCCGCGCGCGCTGTTCGGCTCGGGCCAGATCATCGACGCGATGAACGACGTGCACGCGATCACCAGCGAAGGCGTCTTTGTCGGCACCCGCAACGATGTTTACCTGCAATACCTCAAGACCAAGCAATCCCTGCACGCGCTGCGTTTTTACATTGATGAGGGCACGGTGCGCCCGATCACGCAGTCGGCAGCGGGCTGGGTTTTGCTGGCCACCATGCCCGACGACAAGATCGAAAACATGGTGCGCCGCGCCAATATCGCCACGCAGAATCCGGCCGAGCGCGTGCTGATGCCCGAGATCCTGAAATCCGTCGCCGAGGTCCGCCGCCGGGGCTATGGCTGGGCCGAGGGCGTGCCCTTTGCCGGGGGCGCGACCATCGCCGTCTTGATGCCCGGCACCATTCTGGGCAGCCCGGTGACGCTGGCGGTGGGTGGCGTCACCGACCGCCTGAAGAAGAACTTCGACAAATATCTCGGCGCGCTGATGGCTGCCGCGCGGTCGGTCAAGCGCGATCCGGGCTTTGACACCCCCATCCACATCGAACTGTAAGACCCCGCACATTTCACGGATGTGAATGTTTCGCGCAATTCTGCTGAAGTGTTGCTCGTCGTCGCCTGAGCGCGTTTCATGCGCCCAAGCGGCGCGCGACCCTCAGGAGGAGGCCGCGCTCTGGCGCCCCGGTCCGGCGATTGCGCAGGCCCCGGCACCCGATGCCCGCAGCAGTCCAATCGGAGGAGGGGCACAAATGGATCACACGTCAGCACAGGCCGAGCGGGTCGACATGGTCATCGTCGGCGCAGGCTTCGGGGGCATGTACGCCACCTGGAAATTCCGCGAGATGGGCCTGTCGATCGTCAGCATCGAAGAGGGTAAAGACGTCGGCGGCGTCTGGTACTGGAACCGTTATCCCGGCGCGCGCTGCGACCTGCTGTCGGTCGATTACAGCTATGGGTTCTCGGAAGAGGTGCAGCAGGAATGGACATGGTCCGAGCAATTCGCCGCCCAGCCCGAGATCCTGGCTTATGCCAATTTCGTCGCCGACCGGCTGGATCTGCGCAAGCATTACCGCTTTGAAACCCGCGTCGAGAGCGCCAAATGGGACGACAAACGCCAGCTTTGGCGGGTGCGCACCAGCGACGGCAAGCTGCTGGAAGCGACTTACTGCGTCATGTCCACCGGCCCGCTGTCCAAGCCGACCGATCCTGACATTCCCGGATTGAGCCGCTTCAAGGGCCTGACCCTGCGCGCCGCGCGCTGGCCGCACGAGGAGCCGGATCTCAAGGGCAAGCGGATCGGGGTGCTGGGCACCGGCTCGTCGGGGATGCAGATCATCCAGACGCTGGGCCGCACCGAGTGTGAGCTGTTCGTGTTCCAGCGCACGCCCAGTTTCACCCTGCCGATGCGCAACCGCAAAGTCTCGGACCGCGACGTGGCGGAACTCAAAGCCAATTACGCCTCGATCCGCGCGGCCTGCAAGATGAACCCCACCGGCGGCGCGCGCCCGGTTTCGACCCGGCCTTTCTTTTCCATCCCGGCCGATCACCGGCAAGAGCTGATGGAACAGGCGTGGCAGCATGGCGGGCACACGTTCCTTGGCATCTTTTCCGATCTGATGGTCAATCAGGCGGCCAATGATCAGGTGGCCGACTTCGTCCGCGACCGCATCCATGACACCGTGAACGACAAGGCGCTGGCCGAAAAGCTGAAGCCGCGCGGCTATCCGATCTTTGCCCGCCGTCCCTGCCTCGATACCGGCTATTACGAGACCTATAACCGCGAGAACGTGCATCTGGTCGATTGCCTGGAAGACCCCATCGTCGAGATCACCGAAAACGGCATCCGCACGCAATCGGGCGAGCATGAGCTTGACGTGCTGATCCTTGCCACCGGCTATGATGCACTGACCGGCGCGCTCTTGGCCTTTGAGATCACCGGCAAAGACGGCGTCGCGCTTAAGGACAAATGGGAGGGCGGGCCGCGCTCGCTCTTCGGGATCATGATGGCGGGCTTTCCCAACCTGTTCATGACCACGGGGCCGAATGGCCCGGCGGCGCTGGCGAATATCTTCACCATCTCGGAAAACGATGTGGATTTCATCGCCGGGGTGATCGCGCAGATGCAGGCCCAGGGACAGGGGGCGGTGGAGCCGTCGCTTGCGGCCGAGGATGCCTGGATGGCGCAGATCCAGACCTTGGCCAGCCGGTCGCTGATGCTGAAGGCAAAGACCTGGTGGACAGGGTCCAACGTGAAGGGCAAGCCGCAGGGCATGTCGATGTTCACCGGCGGCTTCCACAAATACCGTGAGGCCTGCGAGTCGGTCAGTGCCAATGGCTACCGCGATCTGGTGTTTGAACCGGCCCCCGCGCTGGAAACCGCCGCGCGCTGAGCGCCCCTGCCACAACCGCTTCCCCACCCGGCCGCCGCCCCGCGCGGCCGGGCTGATCCCTTTCATCCCGGAGTTTCCCCCATGCTCGGTCTCATGCAGGATCAGCCGCTGCTGATCTCATCCCTTCTCACCCATGCCGAACGCTATCACCCGCGCAGCGAGATCGTCTCGGTCACCTGCGAGGGTGAAACCGTGCGCTCAAGCTGGGGCCAACTGGCCCGGCGCGCGCGGCAGGCGGCGCAGGCGCTGCTGGCGATGGGGGTCAAACCGGGCGACCGGGTGGCGACGCTGGCGTGGAACACGCACCGGCATCTGGAACTGTACTATGCCGCCGCCGGGATCGGGGCGGTGCTGCACACGGTCAATCCCCGGCTGTTCCCCGAACAGATCGAGTATATCCTCAACCACGGCGGGGCCGAGGTGCTGCTGTTCGACCTGCCGTTTCTGGGGCTGGTCGACGGGCTGGCGGGCAAGATCCCCAATATCCGGCATCAGGTTGTGCTGACCGACGCGGCGCATCTGCCCGAGGGGCGCGACACGCTGGCCAGCTATGAGACCCTGATCGCCGCTGAGGATGGCACGCTGGTCTGGCCGCGCTTTGACGAGCGCAGCGCCTCGGGGCTTTGCTACACCTCGGGCACCACCGGCAACCCAAAGGGCGTGCTCTATTCTCACCGCTCGACCGTGCTGCACGCCTTCCTGTGCTGTCAGGTCGACGGCTTGCACCTGTCGCGCGATGACAGCACCCTGCTGGCCGTGCCGCTGTTCCACGTCAACGCCTGGGGCATCCCCTATGCCAGCGCGATGTGCGGCGCCAAGCTGGTGCTGCCGGGGCCGAAACTGGATGGCGAGAGCCTGTTTTCACTGGCTGTGGCCGAGGAGTGCACCTTCTCGCTGGGCGTGCCGACAGTCTGGCTGGGTCTGTTCAAATACCTTGATGAGGCCGGGATCGACGTGCAGCGCCTGCCCTTCCAGCGCGTGCTGATCGGTGGCTCGGCGGCCCCGCGTGCGCTGTTGCAGCGCTTCCACGACGCGGGCGTCCATGCGTTTCAGGCCTGGGGGATGAGCGAGACAAGCCCCGTCGCCACCGTCGCCGCCCTGCTGCCGCATCACCGCGACCTGCCGAAATCCGACCAGATCGACGTGCTGGCAAGGCAGGGTCGCGCGATGTTCGGGGTCGAGCTGAAGATCGTCGCCGAAGATGGCAGCGAGTTGCCGCAGGATGGCTCGGTGAGTGGCGAGCTGATGGTGCGCGGGCCGTGGGTGACCTCGGGCTATTACGGCGGGGTTGGTGGGCAGGTGGTCGATGCGGATGGCTGGTTCGCCACGGGGGACGTGGCGAAGATCGACAGCGAGGGCTTCGTCACGCTCACCGACCGCTCCAAGGATGTGATCAAGTCGGGCGGCGAGTGGATCAGCTCGATCGAGCTGGAAAACGCCGCCCTCGGCCACCCGGCGGTCGAAGCCGCGGCGGTGGTGGGCGTCACGCATGAGCGCTGGCAGGAACGCCCGCTGATGCTGGTGATCCGCAAACCGGGCAGCGCGGCGGAACCGCAAGAGATCCTCGATTTCCTTGCCGACAAGGTCGCCCGCTGGTGGCTGCCGGACGCGCTGGTCTTTGTCGACACGCTACCGCTGACGGCGACCGGCAAGCTGGACAAGAAGGTGCTGCGCGCGGCGTGGAAGGATCATCTGGTCGGCGCTTAACCCCGGCTCCAACAGGAAAGGGGCGCGCCGATGATCCGGCGCGCCCCTTTTTCATGCCGTGCCGGCGGTCTTCAGCTTTTCGCCGGTTTCCAGAACCGCGCCTTGATCTCGCCCACCACGCCCTTGCGGAAGAACAGGATCACCGCCAGGAAGACCGTCCCCTGAATGATCAGCGCCCATTCGCCGAACTGCGCCAATTCGTCGTTCAGCAGCACGATCAGCGCGGCCCCGACCATCGGCCCGGTCATCGTGCCAAGGCCGCCGAGCAGCGTCATGAAAATGATCGTGCCGGACACATGGAACGACAGATCATGCAGCGTGGCGATCTGGAAGACGGCGGCTTTCATCGCGCCCGCCAGTCCGGCCAGCCCCGCCGACAGGGTCAGCGCGAGTATCTTGAACCGTTCGGGCTGGAAACCCAGCGATTCCACGCGGTCCTCATTGTCGCGGATCGCGCGCAGCACCTCGCCAAAGGGCGAATGGACGATGCGGTAGAACAGCGCGATGGCCAGCACCGAAAACACCAGCACGACGAAATACAGCGCCAGATTGCTGCTGACATCGACCACCCCGAACAGCGCCGAGCGCGGGATGCGCTGCAGGCCGTCCTCGCCGCCGGTAAAGGGCGCGCGCAGCAGCAGGAAGTAGACGAACTGCGAGATGGCCAGCGTGATCATGGCAAACTGGATGCCGCCGCGCCGGGCCGAGATCAGCCCGACCAGCCAGCCCAGCGCCGCCATCGCCAGCGCGGCAAGGATGAAGCACAGCTCGATCGACAGCGCGGTGTTCTTGAGCATCCAGCCCGACAGATAGGCCGCCGTGCCAAAGAACATCGCATGCCCAAAGCACAAGAGCCCGGCATAGCCCAGAAGCAGATTGAACGACGACGCGAAGACCACAAAGCACAGGATGGTCATCAGCAGGATCGGATAGATCTGGAACGGCGCGAGCACCGCCAGAACAGCGAACAGCGCGAAAAGGGCGTAGCGGGTCATCGGGATTTCTCCGGGGCGGAAAACAGGCCGTTGGGCCGCAGGATCAGGGCAAGGATCATGATGACGAAGATCGCAAGGTTCGAGCCTTCGGGGTAGAAGACCTTGGTCAGCCCCTCGACGATGCCGATCAGATAGCCGGTCAGGATCGCCCCAAGGATCGAGCCCATGCCGCCGATCACCACCACGGCGAAGATGACGATCATCAGGTTCGACCCCATCGAGGGCGACACCTGATAGATCGGCGCGGCCAGCACCCCACCCAGCCCCGCCAGACCGACGCCAAAGGCATAGGTCAGGCTCATCATCCGGGGCACGTTGATGCCAAAGGATTCCACGATCTCAGGCCGCTCGTTCGCCGCACGCAGATAGGCGCCCAGCTTGGTCTTTTCGATCAGCAGCCATGTCCCAAGGCAAACCGCCAGCGAGAACACCACGACCCAGCCGCGATACCAGGGCAGGAACATGAACCCCAGATTGACGCCGCCGGGAATCGGCGAGCGGTAGGGCAAGCCGCTGGACCCGAATTCGAGCCGCATCAGCCCCTCGATGATCAGCACCGAGGCAAAGGTGGCCAGCAGGCTGTAGAGCGGATCAAGCCCGCGCAGGGGGCGCAGGATCGTTCGCTCCATCAACAGCCCGAAAGCGCCCACAATCACCGGCGCGATGAACAGCGCACCCCAGTAGGGAATGCCCAGCGTGTTAAGCAGCAAGAGCGCCACAAAGGCCCCCAGCATGTACTGCGCGCCATGGGCAAAGTTCACCACATGGATCAGGCCAAAGATGATCGCCAGCCCGAGGCTGAGCATGGCATAGAACGACCCGTTGATCAGGCCGATCAGCAACTGGCCTGCCAGCAGCTGGATCGAGATATGGTCGAACATCGGCTCAGACCCCCAGGTAATGTTTGACGCGGTCCATGTCGGTCCGCAGGGTTTCGGCATCCAGCGTGTCCACCACCACGCCGTTCTCAACGACGACATGGCGATCGGCCACACGGCGGGCGAATTGCAGGTTCTGCTCGACCAGCAGGATGGTGAATCCCTGCGCCTTCAGCCGCAGGATCTGCTCGCCGATTTCCTTGACCACCACCGGGGCCAGCCCCTCGCTGGGTTCGTCCAGCAACAGGAACCGCGCGCCGGTGCGCAGGATGCGGGCGATGGCCAGCATCTGCTGCTCGCCGCCCGACAGCTTGGTGCCGGGGCTTTTCAGCCGGCGCTGCAGGTTGGGAAACTGCGCCAGCAGATCACTGTCCGAAATCCCGCCGGGTTTCAGCACCGGCGGCAGGGTCAGGTTTTCCGACACGTTCAGCGACGAGAAGATCGCGCGCTCTTCCGGGCAATAGGCGATCCCGGCGCGGGCGATCTGATAGGTCCGCTTGCCGATCAGTTCTTGCCCGTCAAAGCGGATCGCCCCGGTGCGCTTGCCCACGATGCCCATGATCGAGCGCAGCGTGGTGGATTTGCCCGCCCCGTTGCGACCGATCAGCGTGACCAGTTCGCCGGGGCGGACAGTGAAATTCATCCCGTGCAGCGCCTTGGACTCGCCGTACCAGGCGTGCAGGTTTTCGACCGAAAGCAGCGCGTCACTCGTCATCGACGCCTCCCATATAGGCGGTGATGACCTCGGGGTCGTTGGAGACCTCGTCATAGGTTCCCTCGGTCAGCACCTCGCCGTGTTGCAGCACGGTGATGCGCTCGCACAGGCTGGAAACGACCGAGAGGTTATGCTCGACGATCAGGATCGTGCGCCCGGCCGACACGGTGCGGATCAGGTCGGTGATCGGCGCGATGTCTTCGTGGCCCATGCCTGCCGTCGGCTCATCCAGCAGCATCACCTTGGGGTCCAGCGCCAGCGTCGTGGCAATCTCGAGCGCGCGTTTCTTTCCGTAGGACAGCTCGGTCGCCGGCGTATCTTCCTGCCCGGACAGGCCCACCTGTGCCAGCAGCGCGCGCGCCGGGTCGTTCAGCGCCTTGATCGAGTTCAGCGAGCGCCAGAACCGGAACGCCGTGCCCTGACTGGATTGCAGCGCGACGCGCACGTTTTCCAGACAGGTCAGATGCGGAAACGTCGCCGAAATCTGGAACGAGCGCACCAGCCCCAGCCGCGCCACCTGCGCCGAGCGCAGGCCGGTGATGTCCTGCCCGTCCAGCAGCACCTGTCCGCTGGTCGGCGTCAAGGTCTTGGTCAGCAGGTTGAAGCAGGTGGTCTTGCCCGCCCCGTTCGGCCCGATCAGCGCGTGGATCGACCCGCGCCTGACCTTCAGGGTCACATCCTTGACCGCGTGGAACCCGCCAAAGGATTTGGTCAGGCCGCGCGCTTCAAGGGCGTAGTCGGTCGGTGTGCTCATGGGGCCCTCACCGTGACGGCAGGCCAAGGACAGCCTTGGCCAGAATGTTACGCTGAATCTCGTTCGAGCCGCCGAAAATCGCCGGGGCCCGCGCGTCAAGGAACAGGTTCATCGCGTCGACATGGCCGTCTGCGATGTCCAGATCATCGTAGAACCGCGCCTCTTCGCCCGCGACGTCGAGGGTTTCTTCGGTGATGCGCTGATAGAGCTCGGTGCAGAACAGCTTGAGCACCGACACATCCGCGCCCAGCGTGCCGCCTTCGCGCAGCACCTTGGCGAAGCGCTCGAACGCCGAGCCGAGATCATACAGATCCAGCCGCAGTCTGGCATAGCGCGAGCGGAACGCCGCATCGTCAAACGCCCCGCGGTCGCGCGCCAGCAGCTCCAGCCGCTTGAGCGCGTATTCGGGCCGCGAGGGCGCGCCCAGAAAGATCCGCTCATGCCCCAGAACCGCCTTGGCCAGCGCCCAGCCGCCGTTGATCTCGCCCACGACGTTCTTGACGGGCACCCGCACGTCATCAAAGAACACTTCGCAGAAATCGGCCTCTTCGCGCAGGTTGGGGATCGGACGCACGACGACGCCGGGTGAGGTCAGATCGACCAGCAACACGGTGATGCCGCCCTGCGGTTTGGGCGTGTCCTTGTCGGTGCGCGCCAGCAGCAGGATCCAGTTCGCGCAATGCGCCAGCGTGGTCCAGATCTTCTGGCCGTTGATCACGAATTCATCGCCATCGCGCACCGCCGAGGTGCGCAAGGACGCCAGATCGGACCCGGCGCCCGGTTCGGAATAGCCCTGACACCAGACGTGTTCGCCGGTCAGGATCTTGGGCAGGAAGAACTCTTTCTGCGCCTCGGTGCCGAATTCGATCAGCAAGGGGCCGGTCAGGCCGATGCCGTGATCGGGGATGCGCGGACAGCCAAGCCGCGCCCATTCCTCTACGTAAACAATATGCTTGGCGGCATTCAGCCCCATGCCGCCATGTTCCTGCGGCCAGATCGGCGACAGCCAGCCCTTGGCCGACAGCGCCAGATACCAGTCGGCGACCTCGTCGAACACCGGGCGCTGCTTGCGCATGAAGCGCAGATGCGCCGGGCAATGGGCATCGACCCAGTCGCGGAAGATCGCGCGAAACGCCTCGTCGCTCAGCGCGTTCCAGTCTTGTTGCGCGGGCAGCATCACAGTTCATCCTTGAACACGGCCGGGCGTTTTTCGATGAAGGCGCGCATGGCTTCCTTGCTGTCGTCATGGCGCGTCATCTCGACCGTCAGGTTCTGCTCGAAGCGGTAGCCGTCCTTCAGGCCCATCGTCTCGACCGTGTTGAGCGCGCGCTTGGCCAGACGGATGCCCGCCGGGCTTTTCGAGGCGATCTGCCGCGCCAGACCCATCGCGGTTTCCATCAACTCCTCAGGCTCGACGCAGGCTTCGATCAGGCCGCGGCGATACAGCTCGCCCGCCGGAACGCGCCAGCCGGTCAGCACCATGCGGCGGGTCAGCGACAGCGGGAAGACCCGCATCGTGTGGCGCACACCGCCCATCAGGCCGATGTCGATCTCGGGCAGGCCGAACACCGCATTGGTCGAGGCGACGATCATGTCCGAACAGATTGCCAGACCCATGCCCGCGCCCAGCGCCGGGCCGTTCACAGCGGCGATGACGGGGATGTTCATTTCGGTGATGACAAAGCCCACCTCTCGCGCACGGCGCAGATGGCGATAGGTGTCGCCGGGCGCGCCGTCGGCGACCTTGGCGCGCGACTTGATGTCGGCCCCGGCGGAAAAGCATTTGCCCGCGCCGGTCAGCACGACACAGCGCACGCCGGGGGTCTCATTCAGTTCGTCGAACACCTCGATCAGCTCTTCCATGAATTCGCGCGATTGCGCGTTCACCGGCGGGGCATCCATGGTGACCACGGCAATGTGGTCGGCAATCTCGGTCTTGATCAAGTCGTTACGCATGGAGTGGTCCTTTCAGGCAGCGAGATCGGCATCGAGAAACGCAAGGCGCAGCGCCTCGGGTTGGCCCAGCGTCGCGTTCAGGCTGATCGCGCGTTTCAGGTACAGGCCGATGTCGCATTGGTCGGTGAAACCCATCGCGCCATGCAGCTGGATGGCTTTGCGGGTGATCGCGGTGGCGGCATCGCCGGCCCGCGCCTTGGCGGCCAGAACGGCCTGGGCGCGGTCTTCGGCGGTGGTGGTGGCGGCGTGGGCGACGGCGGCGCAGGCGAATTCGGCCTCGGCCCACATGTCGACCAAGCGGTGCTGGATGGCTTGAAAGCTGGCGATGGTCTTGCCGAACTGCACGCGGTTGCTGGTGTACTCGACGGTGATCTCCAGCGCGCGTGAGGCAAGGCCTGCCAGCTCGGCGGCCAGCGCAAGACGGCTGATTTCGATGGCGGCGGTGAGGGCGGCCTCGACGGCCTCGCCCCGGCCCAGAACCTGCGACGCGGTGACCGGCACCGCATGCAGCGTCACCCGCGCCAGTGTCGCACCATCAACACCGGGGCGCTGGTGGAGGCGCAGCCCTTCGGCCCCGGCGTCCAGATGGACCAGCGCCAACCCGTCGGCATCCTGCGCCAGCACCAGAAAGCCGGTGGCGGCGCTGGCCCCCGAAACCAGATGCGCCTCGCCGGTCAGCGTAGCGTCTGCGGTCAGGGACAGGGGCGCACGGCAACCGCGCGCGTCCTGCCACAGCACCGGCAGGATCTGTGCGCCCGCAATCAGCCCCTCGGCCATCGGCAGAATGGCGGCGCTGCGCGTCAACCCGGCCAGCAGCGCGCCGGGGAACACGGCCAGCGGCGTGTAGGCTTCGGTCAGCAGCGCGCGGCCCAGCGCCTCGGCCAGCACGACCAGTTCGGCACTGCCCAGCCCCATGCCGCCCAGATCCTCGGGCAGGGTCAGGCCCAGAAACCCGGCCTCGGCCATGGCGCTCCAGACACCGGCGTCCAGATCGGCGCCCTCGGCACGACGGCGGCGCATCGTGGCCGGGCCATCGGCGCGGGCGGCCAGCCCGGCCACACTGTCGCGCAGCATGGACAGGGTGGAGTCAGGGTCATCGAGTAGGATCAGGGGCATGTCGCCTCCGGCTGTTGCACATGGGGCGCGCGTCGCACCCGATCTGTCAGCGGAGCAGCCCGAAACACCCCGTCGCCGCAGGCTGTGCGGCCGGTTTTGTGGTGTTGTGAGAGCCTCCCTGACGGATCGAAATCCACGCCCTTCCGTGTTCTAGGAGCCGGGCTTTTGGCCAACTTGTCAAAACCTATCGCATGGAGAGCAAACAGTTTCACAAGTATGAAAACCGCGCGCGGCCAGACACACCGCACACAGCGAAAAGCGCCACCGGACGGCTTGTCCGATGGCGCCCGGTAGCGGTGCTGTCCGGTTCAGGCTGCGGTCAGCGCGGGGGCTTCTTTCGCGCCGGTCATGAAGGCGACGGCATCGGACATGGTATAGTCCTTGGGGTCGATCACACACAGCCGTTTGCCCAACCGGTGAATATGGATGCGGTCGGCGACCTCGAACACATGCGGCATGTTGTGGCTGATCAGCACAATCGGGATGCCCCTGTCGCGCACGTCCTTGATCAGCTCCAGCACTCGGCGGCTTTCCTTGACGCCCAGCGCGGCAGTCGGTTCGTCCATGATGATGAACTTGGTCGCGAAGGCCGCAGCGCGCGCCACGGCGACGCCCTGACGCTGCCCGCCCGAAAGCGTCTCGATGGTCTGGTTGATCGACTGGACGGTCATCAGCCCCAGCTCGGTCAGCTTTTCACGGGCGAATTTCTCCATCGCCTTCTTGTCCAGCAGGCCCAGATACTTGCCGAAGACGTCGTTGCGACGGATCTCACGCCCGGTGAACATGTTGTCGGCAATCGACAGGGCCGGCGACAGGGCGAGGGTCTGGTAGACGATCTCGATCCCCATGGCGCGGGAGTCGATGGGGGACGAGAAGTTGACCGGCTTGCCCTCGATCAGGATCTCGCCCGCATCGGGCTGGATCGCGCCGCAGATCGCCTTGACGATCGACGATTTCCCCGCCCCGTTGTCGCCAATGACGGCAAGGATCTCTCCGGGCATGAGGTCGAAATCGGCGTTGTCGATGGCCGTGACATGGCCGTAGCGTTTGACGATCCCGGTGGCTTTGACGACAGGGGTGATCCCAGACATTATGCCGATACCTTTCTGATCCACTGGTCGATGGCGACCGCGATGATGATAAGCCAGCCGGTGGCGAAGACCTGCCAGAGCACGTCGACCCCAGCCAGACGCAGCCCCGATTCAAAGACGCCGACGATCAGCGCCCCGAACAGCGCGCCCAGGATCGAGCCCCGTCCGCCGAACAGCGAGATCCCCCCGATCACCACAGCGGTGATGCTGGACAGGTTGCCCTCATAGAAGCTCTGCGGCGAGATCGCACCGACCCGGCCGATCGAGGCCCAGGCAGCAATCGCGCAGATGAACCCGGCAACCATATAGACCTGCACCAGCGTGCGGTTGGTGCGGATACCGGCCATTTCGGCGGCCTCCTTGTCGTCGCCGATCATATAGACATGGCGGCCCCAGGCGGTCTTGTTGAGCACATACCAGAGCACCACAAAGATCGCGACCATCAACAAGGAGCCATAGGTCAGCCGCGCCGATCCCAGAATGATGTTGGTGCCGAAGAACTTCAGGAAGCTGGCATTCGCATCGATATCCTGACTGCGGATCGACTGCGCGCCTGACAACCACAGGTTCAGCGCAAAGAAGATGTTCCAGGTGCCCAGCGTGACAATGAAGGGCGGAAGTTTGATCTTGGTGACCAACAGCCCGTTCAGCAACCCCGCCGCCGCCCCGGCAACAAAGCCAAGCAGCAGTGCCAGCACGGTGGGCACGCCCAGATTGACACCCAGATTGCCCATGATCACGCTGATCAGCACCATGATCGCGGCGACGGACAGGTCGATACCGGCGGTGATGATCACCAGACTCTGCGCGGCGGCCAGAATACCGATGATCGACACCTGCTGCATGATCAGGGTCAGGTTGAAGGGGGTGAAGAACCGCTCGCCCGCGATCAGACCAAAGGCCACAATGGCGACGGCCAGCACGATGATCGGCACCAACGTCGGGTTGGCATGCAATGTGTGCTGCACCCGCTGCAAGGGCGCGCGACGCTTGTTGGCGAAGTCAGCGACAGAGGTGTCACTTTGGTTCAGAGTCTGTTCGAACTCTTGCCCCGATGCGGTGGATCGCTCTGCCATCTTTTCCTCCAACAGAGAAGTTTCGGGCCGTTGTGTCACGCACCCCAAGAGCCGTGGCTCGCGTCACCTGCGGCCGGGCGCTGACCGCCCGGCCGTCGGTCGTTCAGGGGATCAGCCCCAGCAGAGCGACAGCGCTTCCTGCGAGGTGATCGAGTCGATGCCTTCCACCGGGTGATCGGTGACCAGCGTAACCCCGGTGTTGAAGAAATCCAGCCCGGGGGTGTTCTCGGGCCGCGTGCCATCTGCCGCAAAGGCGATGATCGCGTCGATACCCATGGCCGCCATGCGCAGCGGGAACTGCATCGAGGTCGCGCCGATGATGCCTTCCGAGACGTTCTGCACGCCCGGGCAACCGCCATCGACCGAAACGATGATCGCCTGTTCTTCCAGACCAAAGGCGCGCAGGGCTTCATAGGCACCGGCGGCGGCGGGCTCGTTGATCGTGTAGACCACGTTGACGCCCGGATCGAGCTGGAGAAGGTTCTCCATCGCCGTGCGGCCACCCTCTTCGTTGCCGTTGGTCACGTCGTTGCCGACGATGCGCTCATCGGTTTCGTCGCCGATGTCGGTCGGGTCCATGATGTCGACGCCAAAGCCCTGCAGGAACCCGTTGTTGCGCAGATAGTCGACCGAGATTTCCGAGGCGTTGAGGTCCAGCAACGCGATGCGCGCGCCCGAGGTGTCGCCCATGGTCGATGCGGCCCATTGGCCGATCAGTTGACCGGCAACGAAGTTGTCGGTGGCGAAGGTCGCGTCGGCGGTATCGGCAGGCTCGAACGGGGTATCCAGCGCGATGACCAGAATGCCGGCTTCACGGGCCTGCGTCACGACCGGTGCCAGCGCCCGGGAATCCGACGGCGTGATCAGGATGCCGGCCGCGCCCGCCGCGATGCAGGTTTCAACGGCGGCAACTTGCGCTTCGACATCACCGTCGATGGCACCGGCATAGGTCAGCAGGTTGATGCCTGCGGCGTTCGCGGCTTCGGTCGCGCCTTCGCGCATTTTCACAAAGAACGGGTTGGTGTCGGTCTTGGTGATCAGGCAGGCGGTGGCGTCCTGAGCCATCGCACCCGTGGTCATCGCGGCCAGAGCAAGCGCCGAGCTGGTGAGCAGTAGTTTCATGGTGTCCTCCCTTTGATCCCTTGGTGTCCGGTGCGGCTGCCCCGATACCCCCTGCCGCATCCTCAAGGGCAGGTGACGCTCAAATGACCTGATTCCCTTGAGTCTGTCAATTAATAAATCAAGTTGATTTACTAATTCATCCATGCGACCTTTCCTTGGGTCAGAGAGGCGACTATGGTCCGCAGCATGGATGGCGATCACGTCAGAGAACTGTCAGGGGGCGTCAGCCAAAGCGGGGTTCGTGATCACAACGAACGCCTGATCCTGTCTGTCATCCATCGCTATGGTGCCATGCCCGGCATCGACGTGGCCCGGCGCACGGGCCTGTCGACACAGACCGCCTCGATCATCACGCGCAAGCTGGAAGGCGACGGCATCCTGCGGCGCGGCGCACCCAATCGCGGCAAGGTCGGCAAGCCGTCGATCCCAATGGAGCTGAACCCCGACGGCGTGCTGGCCTTCGGTCTCAAGATCGGTCGGCGCAGCGCGGATCTGTTGCTGCTGGATTTCGCGGGCACCGTGCGCGCGCAGATCCACACCACCTATCCCTACCCGCTGCCCGAGAACGTCTTTCGCTTCCTCAAGGACGGGCTGGAAACGATGCTGGGGCACCTGCCGCCTGCCCTGCTGCCGCGCATCTGCGGCATCGGCATCGCAACGCCGTTCGAGCTGTGGAAATGGCACAACATCGTCGGCCTTGCCGCTGACAAGTTCCGCTCGTGGAAGGATGTGGATTTCGCCCATGAGGTCGCGCAGTTCAGCGACCTGCCCGCCTTTGTCGTCAACGACGGCACCGCCGCCTGCCACGCCGAACACCTCTACGGGCGTGGCAGACAGTTCCGCGACTACGCGTATTTCTTCATCGGCTCGTTCATCGGCGGCGGCGTGGCGCTCAATGGCACGGTGTTCGAGGGCAATCAGGGCAACGCGGGTGCGTTGGGGTCCATGCGCAGCACCGGGCCACTGGGCGAAAGCCAGCAGCTGATCGACGTGGCTTCCCTGCATCTGCTCGAGGCGCGTCTGATCGAAGCCGGGATCAACCCGCAGATCCTGTGGCAAACGCCGCAGGACTGGACCGGGCTGGCGCGCTATGTCGATCCGTGGATCGGCGAAACGGCGCAGGAACTGGCCAAGGCCTCGCTGTCGATCTGCTCGGTGATTGATTTCGAGGCCATCGTCATCGACGGGGCCTTCCCGCCCGATGTCCGCAGCGAACTGGTCGAGCGGGTGCGGCGCTATCTGGTCAATCAGGACAAGCGCGGGCTGATCGAACCCCGGATCGAGGCGGGCAGCGTGGGCGAGAACGCCCGCGCCGTGGGTGCCGCCAGCAGCCCGATCTTTTCGCAATATCTGCTCAACACCAACGCGGGTCTGTCAGCCTACTGACCTCAGGCGACCGGCGTTTCCTGATGCGACAGGCGCACCCATCGGCCGTCGTCGCGCAGATAGGTCGAGACGCAAAGCGCCTCGTAGATCGGTGCATCCTCTCGCTCGGCCGAGGCGCGGTAAGCCAGCACGGCGACGTCTTTCTGGCGGCTATAGGTCTTCTCGGTCATCGTGATCGAGCGCCAGAGCGGCTGGTCTTTCAGGTGCTGCCAGATGGTCTGACCCTGCAGGATTCCCGGCGCATAGGGCAGGATCATCACCGCACCCGTCGCCGAGGTGCCCCGTGCCGCATCCAGTCCGGCGGTCCAGAAATGCTCTTCCATCTCCCACAGATCGGGCTCGTGGTGGCGACTCAGGGTCACGGCGCGCATCATCCGCCCGCCCCCAACGGCGCAAAGAAGAAGAGCTGCGCCAGGATCAGCAGCACCACCGACACCGCGATGATCGCGCCGAGCGGCAGCGCCTGCGTCGCCGCGCCCAATGTGCCCGGCAGCTTGGGCGTCTGGCGCATGCGTTCGGGCAGCAAACGGGTCAGCCGGTCCGAGGTTGCCGCGTGTTCGCGCACCATGGCCGGAACATCGCGAAAACTGGCCAGCAAAGCGCCCAACCGGCTGCGCGCCGCCTCGCGCGGCAGCGCGCCCAGCTCGGACGCTTCTTTCCACGGATCGAGACCGAGACGGGCCAGCGCAGACAGAACGGTCACCACAAAGCCGTTCTGGTCATCGCCCACCGGCGCATACAGAAACGCATCGAATTGCGTGCCGTGCGGGTGTTCAATCGAGGGTCCGCTCATGGTGATCTCCTGCGTTCGCACAGCGCCGGGCGTGGCGCAACGGCGTCTTCTGTCCTGTGTCGTCCCCAGAAGCGATCAACACGCAGACAGGATCCGCCCATAGTACAGGCCATGCGTCGCCCCGTGCTGATCCAGATCAGCACGGATACGGGCTAAGCCCTCCGGTTCCGCCCATAGATCACGCGATGCGCCGACACGGCACTAACCTCGATCAGTCTGACCTTGCTGCGCGCGCGGTATCGTGCGTGTGTGTGGTGATGACGCCCCAGGCGCCGGACACGACGCCGTGCAGGGGCGCAGCCCGCCCGACGCAGCGACCTCAGCCAAGGAAACCGGATGAACACGCGGTCAACCCGTTCGACCCTGACGTTTGCCCGACCGTTCCGATTGAGGGGATACCCCGACAAGCTACCGGCGGGCGATTACGAGATCATCACCGAAACCGACGCGTCCCCGCCAGGCTCGGCGCGCTATTTGAGCGTACCCGGAACCGGCTTTCTCAACGGCGTGACCGAATTGCGCCAGACCACCGGACGCGATCTTGAGGCGGCCCTCTGCCGTGCTCAGGAGGGCCGCAATGGCCCAGGCTTAAGCGATGCGGCGCTATCTCCGCAGGAGGACTTGATTTGACCACTCCCGATTGGCTGAAACCCGGTATCTATGGCGCCGTTGGCGGCGCCGTTCTTGTTGCGATCATTGGCTTTAGCTGGGGTGGCTGGATGACCGGCAGCAGCGCAGACACGATGGCAAGCGAAAGGGCGCATAACGACGTGATCACGGCGATGATCCCGGTCTGTGTCGGCCTGTCGCGCGCTGATCCGGCGCGCGAAGCTCAACTGGCCAGCATCCGCGACGTTGCCGCCTATCGCCAGCGCGATGCGGTGATGGCGACCGGCTGGGCAACCATGCCGGGTGCCGATGCCCCGAGCCGCGATCTGGCCCAGGCCTGCATCGCCGAACTGGATCTGGAAGCCTCGTAAGAGGCTACTGTCCCCTCTTTTCAGCCTGACTTTGGAACCCTCTTCATGCGCATAACTCTGGGCTGTCGGCTCACCTATCAACTGCAACAGGCGACGCCGATGATCGTCATGCTCAACATGCACTATTCGCGCTTCGGCGATCTGGAACGGCCAGACTATCTGACCAC
Source organism: Pararhodobacter zhoushanensis (assembly GCF_025949695.1). Lineage (NCBI taxonomy): Bacteria > Pseudomonadati > Pseudomonadota > Alphaproteobacteria > Rhodobacterales > Paracoccaceae > Pararhodobacter > Pararhodobacter zhoushanensis. Next base: position 348,148 of record NZ_JAPDFL010000001.1, read on the forward strand.
CATCCCCGCCGTTCCGCTGGAGAGCTACCGCGACCGGTTTGAAAACTGGTGCGTGCGGCTGGTCGCGCCCGAGGGTCAGTTCACCCTGACCACGGACGGGATCTGCCGCGACGCGGGATTGCGCGATCCGGTCCCGCCGATGATGGACCAGCACGCGGTGCAGGACCTGCCGTCGGAAACGCTGGTTTACCTGCTGGGCAGCCGCTACTGCGACACCGACCTTCTGTCGGACGAGGCGTGGCGGCTGTTCCAGAACACCCCCTCGGGCACAGCACGGGTGCAGGCGATCTGCGACTATGTGCACAATCATATCCGCTTTGGCTATGAACACGCCCGCGCCACGCGCACCGCGTCGCAGGCACTGGCCGAGGGTCACGGCGTGTGCCGCGATTACACCCATCTGGCCATCACCCTTTGCCGCTGCATGAACATCCCGGCGCGCTATTGCACCGGCTATCTCAGCGACATCGGCGAGCCTCTGCCACATCCCCCCGGCGACTTTGCCGCGTGGATGGAGGTCTATCTGGGCGGGCAATGGTGGATGTTCGACCCGCGCAACAATGTGCCGCGCATGGGTCGGGTGCTGATGGCGCAAGGCCGTGACGCGGCGGATGTTCCGTTGGTGCAGACATTCGGCCCCAATACGCTGACGGGGTTCGAGGTCTGGACTGACGAAATCGTCGACGGCAGGGCCTGATCAGGCGGCGCTCCATGGTAATGGGGCGCGCCGACCCCCATCTGTGTAGGGCTGGCGCGCTGCTGCCAGCGATCAAGGAATGAAAACCATGTCCTTCAAGGACCTCACGACCCGCGCGGCCAATCCCGCCCCGGCTCCTGCTGCATCTGACAAAAAACCTGACACTGCCAAGACACCAGAGCCGAGCACAGCCAAGACCCCGGCTGACAAGACACCGTCCTGAAACAACAACCGGCAAGCGGAGTCCGCGCCCATGAAACGCCTGACACAGAACGGCACGGCGGTTTTCGAGCGCGCGTTCACCTTGCCCGGATTGCACGAAACGCTGCCGGCGGGTGCGTATCGGATCGAGACCGAAGTGACCGCGACCCCGTGGGGTGATGCGTCTGGTCCAGCACGGTCCATGGTACGCATTCTGCTGCATCCGCGCGCCTCGCATCCCGGGATGGTGCGACATTTGACGCTTTCCGTCACGGCGCTGAACGAGGCGCTGGCGCAGGACGCCGCCACGAAGCCAGCGCACGACCGGGCGTTTCTGGACGAGAGGATGGCCGACCCCATGGTCCGGCTGGTAATGCACGCCGATGGCCTGTCAGAGACCCCGCTGCGCCACGACCCCACCAACGGCAGCGCGACTGCGGACGCAACACCGCGCCGCACGATGACACAGCGCGCGATTCAGGTCGCAGAGAACGAAGGCATGCCGCTGCTGGCGATCAAACGCTGATCGGCCTGCTCTCGCCGTTTCCCGCCGAGACCGGGCACTGCCACCCCCGGCTGGCCGCTCTGGACCGGCTGAACGAGGACATCGCGATATGACCGAGAAACCGCTCCAGTCCGTTGAAGCGCCGGTGACACCGGCCCAGAACGACGTGACGAAAACCCGCAACTGCCTGCGCTGCGGCACCGCCTTTGTCAGCGAAGGCTTTGGCGAGCGCATCTGCAAGCGTTGCAAGGGTCAGAAAGCCTGGCGCAACGCGGCCCCATCGGGTTCGCGCCGCTAAACGCACCCCTATGGCAGGCCCCGCCCTGCCCTTCTTTAACAGGACTTGCTGTGACAACTCTCGAAACGGTCCATACGACCAGTTACCGCTACCAGAACCCCGTCTCGCTGGGGCCACACCGGCTGATGCTGCGCCCGCGCGAATCGCGCGATCTCAAACTGTTGTCGCATACCGTGACCATCACGCCCGAAGCGACGGTCACCTGGGCGCATGACGTGGCCGGGAACGCTGTTGCAACGGCCAGTTTCACTGCCCCCACCGATACGCTGGTGATCGAAAGCCGCGCCACGCTGGAACTGACCGCGCCCGCCTGGCCGGTGTTCTCGATCGCGGCCTCGGCCACGACCTATCCGTTTCAGTATTCGCACGACGACTGGGTCGATCTGGGCGCACTGCCCACACCGCAATTCCCCGACGATCGTGGACGCTTTGCGCGCTGGGTGGCCAGCTTCATCTTCAAGCAACCGACAGACACGCTGTCGCTGCTCAAGGACATCAGCAACGGGGTGTCCAACAAGATCGCGTACCAGAGCCGCGAGATGGAGGGCACGCAATCGCCCCTGGCCACGCTGGACCGGGGCTGGGGATCGTGCCGCGACTTCGCCGTGCTCTTTGCCGAAGCCGCACGCACGCTGGGCTTTGGCGCGCGCATCGTGTCGGGGTATCTTTATGACCCGACGGGCAGCCTGATCGGCTCGTCCGACTCTGGCTCGACCCATGCCTGGGCGGAAATCTTTGTGCCCGGTGCTGGCTGGATCGCGTTCGACCCGACCAACCGCAGCATGGGCTCGGGCAACCTGATCCCGGTCGCCGTGGTGCGCGATGTGCGTCAGGCGGTGCCGGTGTCCGGGCAATTCATCGGCAGCGCGGACACGACAGCGGCGCTCAGCGTTACGGTCACGGTGTCGCCCAGCGGGGTCTTCTGATCGCCTCAGGGCCTGCGCACCCAATTGCCGCCCGCGATGATCCGGGTGATCAGCGCCGCGACGGTGGCGTGCAGCGCCTGCTCAGCCTCGGTGCCAGCGGCATTTTCATGGGTGGCCGCCGCATCCTGCAGAATGCCCAAAATCTCGCGCTCTGGCAGGGTTTTCGCGTCGTTCAGCGCCAGAAGCAACGCCTCGCAGATTGAAAGCGCCGCCATACCTGCGGGTATGCTATCGTCGGTCATGTGGTGCTGCCTCTCGCTGTCTTCAGCCCGGCGCCGAGTGGCGGGGCTGTCGCCGCCACAGGATCGGTCAGAAACCACCTTCCCGGGCTGATCAACATCAGTCGCCCGTACGAATTTGAAAGCCGCTTGATGCACCCGGACGGAACAGCACAGACCCTTTCCCTCATGCCGCTGGCCCGAAAGCTGGGCGCGTTTGTCGCCCTGTCTGCGGTCGAGCTGGCCGTGCTCGACGCGCTGCACAAACGACGCCGAACCTTTGTCGCCGGGCGCGATCTGGTCCATCAGGGTCAGTCGGATCAGGCCGCCTATATTCTGGCGTCAGGCTGGGCGTGTTCCTACAAGATCCTGCGCGATGGCGAGCGGCAGATCGTCGACTTCCAGATCCCGGGCGACTTTCTCGGCCTGCGCAGCGTGCTGCTGCACACCGCCGATCACAGCATCGAGCCGATCACCGATATCGAGGTCTGCGAGGTACATGCCAGCGACCTGCTGGGTGCCTTCACCCGCACGCCCCGTCTGGCCACGGCGGTGCTGTGGGCGGCCTCACGCGATGAGGCGATGGTGGTCGAGCATCTGGTGGGTATCGGCCGCCGCCACGCCGCAGAACGCATGGCGCATTTCCTGCTCGAGCTGGGCTCGCGCCTGTCGCTGGTCGGGCTGGCGACCAAGGCGGGCTATGCCTGCCCGCTGACGCAATACCTGCTGGCCGACGCGCTGGGGCTGAGCGCCGTCCACGTCAACCGCGTCTTGCGGCAATTGCGCGAGACGGGGCTTTTGACCTTTCGCGACGGGTACGTCACGTATGACGACTACGACCGCCTGCTCGACTTTGCCGGGTTCGATCCGGTCTATCTGGATCACACGGGTCCGCTGCTGCGCTGAACGGCCTCAGATACGGCCCAGCAGCATCAGGACCACCACAACGATAAGAATCGTTCCCAGAATGCCGACGCTGGTGTGGCCATAGCCAAAACCATAGCCGCCAAAGCGACCACTGACCCCGCCGAAAAGAACGAGGACCAGAAGGATAACAAGGATCAAGCCAAGAGACATGGCGGGTGCTTTCTGTTGGGGCTGTCGGCCTGCCGGGTGGCCGTGATCGACCCGGCTGCGGTGGTTAGCGTCCGTCGATGGAAATGCCCTGACCGTCGATCTGGATGCTGATGCCGCTCTGGCGGTCCTGATAGACCATATAAGCCGCGACCAGCGCCACGACGGCCAGCGCGGCGATCACCACCAGAAGCGCGGTGCGCGTCATGATCGGGCCTTGGGGCAGGCAAGACAGACAAAGGCAATCGACGTCATCAGAGCGATCTTTCCAGAGACATGCGCAGGCGTCAGACACACAGGAGAACCGAAACGAAGGGCAACGGCCCTCCCGTGTGACGTTGGCGTAGCTGGACACGATATCGCTCACCCATCGGTGGTGAGCTTTGTCCAATATCGGCCAGCAGCCGTCAGACCACACTGATCCATGTTGGTGTCCGCGTGAAATCGGCAGCGCCTTTGCGCCGCCGCGGGCCTATGCTCAGTCGAAATCCAGTGGCACGCCAACGCGTTGCACCGCACCGTCTGAAAAGCTCTCCCACTGCGCCGCCAGAGCCTCGGGCGTCCAGCCCTGCGCGTGCAGGTCGGTGCGGATCTCGGCGGGGTGTGACCACAGGCTGAGCCGGTCGCCACCGATACCGATGCATTGCCCGCTGACGCCGCGCGCCGCGTCCGAGGCCAGAAACACCACCAGCGGCGCAATATCCGCCGCCGTGCCGATGCCATGTCTGGCGCGCAACTGCGCGGGCAGCGGCTCGCCGCGCTCCATCGCCGCGACATGCGGGGCCAGCGCCGGGATCGTCGCCGTCATCCGCGTCAGCGCGGTCGGCACGATGGCGTTGACCGTCACCCGGTCGCGCGCCAGCTCCAGCGTCCACGAGCGCATCATGCCGACGATGCCTGCCTTGGCCGCCGCATAGGCGCCCTGCCCGAAATTGCCCAACTGCCCGGCGGGCGAGGCCGCAAGGATCAGGCTGCCCCCACCGCCCTGCGCCTTGAACTGCCGCGCCGCAGCGCGTCCGCATTGGAATGTGCCGCGCAGATGGGTCGAGAGGACCAGATCGAACGCGTCGTCCTCGGTCTTCCACAGCACGGAATCGCGCAGCACACCGGCGTTGGAAAACAGCGCATCCAGCCGCCCGAACGCTTCAACCGCGCGCCCGACACAGGCCTCGGCCGCGCCATTCACGCCGATCGCCGTAACCTCGGCCACCGCGCGTCCCCCGGATTGGCGGATCTCATCGACCACGGACTGCGCGGCATCGGCGTCGATGTCGTTGACCACGACAGCCGCCCCGGCCTGCGCCGCCGCCAGCGCGGTGGCGCGGCCAATCCCTTGCCCCGCGCCGGTGATCAGCAGCACTTTTCCTGACAGCATCATCCCGTCTCCGCCTTAGCGCCCGCGATAGACCGGCGCGCGTTTTTCCATGAAGGCGCGCGGCCCTTCGCGCGCGTCTTCCGTCGCCATCACCCGCGCCTTCGAGATTTCCTCAAGCGCGTAGCCTTCGGCCAGCGTGCGGCCGGTCGCGGCGATCACCGTGCGCTTTGTTTCTTGCACCGCAACCGGCGCATTCGCCGCCACGCGCTGCGCGATCTGCATCGCGGTGGCCATCAGCGCGTCAGGCGCGACGATCCGGCTGATCAGACCCGCGCGCAGAGCGGTGTCGGCGTCAATCGGCTCGCCGGTCAGCAGCATCTCCATCGCCATCGCATAGGGGATCTGACGCGGCAGCCGCGCCAGCGCCCCGGCAAAGGGGATCACGCCGCGCATCACCTCGGGTAGCGCAAAGCGGGCCTGCGGCACGGCGATGCGGATGTCGGTGCCCAGAAGCATCTCCATCCCCGCCGCCATGCAGGCCCCGTTCACCGCCGCAATCACCGGCTTGTGCAGCTCGATATTGCGGTAAGCGATGCGGTCGTTGATGCCGTCGTCAGTCAGAAAGCGGCGGTCCCACTCGGTTTCCGGCTGACGCGCGCCCGACAGCAGCGGCAGCGACAGCGCCAGATCACCGCCCGAGCAAAACGCCTTGTCCCCCGCACCGGTGAGGATGACTGCGCGAACACTGTCATCGGCGTCGATCTCGGCCAGCGCATCGGCCAGACGGCAGGTCAGTTCAGGGCTGAGCGCATTGCGCGCCGTGGCGCGGTTCAAGGTCAGGACCGCAACGGACCCCTCACGGGTAAAAAGCAGGGGGAGTTCGGTCATCCGCGTACCGCCTTGATCCGCCCGCTCTGGATGGCCTCGGCGGCCTCGTTGCGCAGCGCAAATTTCTGAATCTTGCCGTTGGCCGTCATCGGCATCGAGGTCACGACAGCAATGTATTTCGGCATCTTGTGACGCGCCATCCGGTCGCGGCAGAAATCCTGCAAGGCGCGCGGTGTCACATCGCCGCCGGGCACCAGCACGACATAGGCAAAGTTCTCTTCGCCCAGTTCCGGGTCGGGCACGCCGACAACCTGCGCCTCGCTCACAGCGGGATGGTCGAGCAGACACTCCTCGATCTCGACCGGATAGACGTTCTCGCCACCCCGGATGATCATGTCCTTGATCCGGCCCACGATGCGCAAATGCCCGGTCTCGGCCAGCACCGCCAGATCGCCGGAATGCAGCCAGCCGTCCGGTTCAATCGTCTCGGCGGTCTTCTCGGGCATGTCGAAATACCCCGCCATGGTCAGATAGCCGCGAATGCACAGCTCGCCCGCCTCGCCCCAGCCCTTCACCGCACCGGTTTCGGGATCGACGATGCGGATTTCGGTATGCGGCAGCGGCACGCCTGCCGTGCTGACGCGGGTTTCAAGATCGTCGCTGTCCTGCGTCTGGGTGATGATCGGGCTGCACTCGGTCATGCCCATGATCACCAGCGGCTCGCCGCCGGTTTCATCGCGCATCCGGCGGATCAGACTGGGCGGCACACTGGTGCCGCCGGTGATGATCCGGCGCATGGTGCGGGTGTTGCGCTGCGGATAGGTCGGGTGCTCCAGCATCCGCACCATCATCGTCGGCACGGCGTTGAGCAGGCTGGGCTGATAGGTATCCCACAGATCGAGCATGCGCCCGGCGTCAAACGCATCCATCGTCACCAGCGCCCCGCCGCAGGCCAGCATCGCCATGACGTTGCACACACAGCCCGCCGTATGAAACAGCGGCATAGCCGAGAGCATCACGTCGCCGTCGGCATAGCTGCCCCGGTCGGCCATCAACCGCGCGTTGTTGACGGTGGAATGATGGGTCAGCATCGCGCCTTTCGGCTTGCCCGTGGTGCCGCTGGTGTACTGGATCTGCGCCACATCGCGCGGCTGCACCTGCGCTTGCCGGGCCTGTCGGGCGCTGTCATCGACGCCGTCGCCCCGTGCGAGCAGGGTGTCGAAAGGCACGGCAAACGGTGCCTCGCCCGGCCCGATCAGCGCCAGACGGCGCAGGGCTGGCATGGCGGAGCCTTGGCGCAGGCCGTCGGGGCCAGCGGCGAGATCCGGCAACAGCGCGCGCAGATCGCCGATGATGTCGCTGCCCCGGAAGCTGGCCGAGAAGAACAGCGCCGCGACCTGACCCTGCCCCAGCAGATAGTCCAGCTCGTTGCGTTTCAGCGCCGGGTTCACCGTCACCAGCACCGCACCGATCTTGGCCAGTGCGAACTCAAGCAGCACCCATTCCGCGCAATTGGGGGCCATGACCGCCACCCGGTCGCCCGCGCCAATGCCCCAGTCGATCATCCCGCGCGCCAGCCGGTCAGCCTCGGCGCGCAGCGCGGCGAAGGTCCATTCGGTCAACACATCGCGGCTGCGGTCGTCGACGACAATCGCCAGACGCGATCCGCGCGCATCGGCCTGCTGGTCCAGCAAATCGCCCAGCGTGATGTCCAGCAGAGCGGGCCCCTGAGCGCTGGGGTGCCACCAGGCAAGCCCGGCACGGTCGTTTGTCTCGGTCATGTCATTCCTCCCACGTGCCCACAGAGTATCTGGACAGCTCCTGACTGTCGTGATATCCAATTGTTCGACTTCGATCAATCCAGTATCCGACTATCTGAGAGAAATCATGCAAAGCGCCGCCCAACTGCTGGCCGATATCGACGCCGAAGCACCGCTGGAACTGCAGCCGTCGCTGGAACGCAGCGTCAACTTTCGCCTGCGGATGGCGCAGATTCTGGCCTACAAGAGCTTTGAGGCGAAAGTGCCCGATCACGGCGGCGCGGCACGGTATCTGGGCCTGCTGTCGATCATCTGCCAGAACCCCGGCCAATCGCAGATCAAACTGGCCGAGGCCGTGGGGCTGCAACGCTCAAGCCTGGTGCCGATTCTGGACAAGATGGAAGCCAACGGCATTCTCGAGCGCCGCGCGGTCGATGGCGACCGGCGCTCGAACGCGGTCTGGCCAACGGACCATGGGCAAGCGGTTGTCGCCGACCTGACGGCACAGGCGCTTGAGCTGGAAATGCGCACGCTGGACGGGTTGAGCGCCGAGGAAACCGATCAACTGCTCGGGCTTATGGACCGGGTCATCACCAATTTGCGGCGCGGCTGAGCCCGCCACAAAAGACTGACCCGCCGCCATGGTGGCGACGGGTTCCGGCGCGGCGGGGGGCTGCGCCATATTGAGGGAGGAAAACCATGAAAAAATCCGTATTCGCGGCGTCGACGGCGCTTGTGCTGGCGTTCGCGCCGGCCGTGCAGGCTCAGGAAGTGACGCTGACCTTGTCGCATTGGGTGCCGCCGGTGCACACCGTCGACACGCTGGGGATGGTGCCGTGGGCACAGTCCATCGCCGAGGAATCGAACGGCCGTATTCAGGTCGACATCTATCCCGCCCAGCAATTGGGCGCAGCGCCGGACCATTATGACATGGCCCGCGACGGCGTGGTCGATATCAGCTTCATCAACCCCGGTTATCAGGCGGGCCGCTTCCCGATCATCGCAGCGGCAGAGCTGCCATTCCTGGTGTCGAACGGCACCTCGGCAAGCCGTGCGCTGCACGAATGGTATACACAATACGCCGAGCAGGAAATGGGCGACGTGCATGTCTGCCTTGTCCACCTGCACGAGCCGGGCACCTTCCACGCCACCCGCGGCCCGATCGCCGGCCCCGAAGATTTCGCCGGCATGAACGTGCGTCCGCCGCAGGGGACCATCGCCCGCCTGATCGGCAACATGGGTGCCAGCCCGGTGCAGGTTCCCGTGCCTGAAATGCGCGAGATCCTGTCGAGCGGCGGTGCCGACGTCACCAGCGGACCCTGGAACAGCCTGCGTCTGTTCGGCGTTGAAGACATCGTGACGCACCATCTGGACTTGCCGCTCTATTCGGTGGCCTTCGTCTGGGCGATCAACCTTGACGTCTACAACAACCTTTCGGACGAAAACCGTGCCGTGATCGACAATCACTGCACGTCCGAATGGGCCGAGCGCGTCAGCACGCCCTGGGCAATGCAAGAGCGTGAGGCACGGCCCTACTTCGTCGAGACCGAAGGGCACACGATGTACACGCCGAACGCCGAGCAACTGGCGCAATGGCAAGAGCTGTCGCAAGAACTGCGCGCCGAATGGGCGACCAACGCCACCGCAGCGGGTCTGGCCGATCCGGCGGCAGCACTGGCCGATCTTGAGGCACGCCTCGTCGCCGCAGATGGTGCCTATCAGCCCTGAGGCCATCCTTGTCCCCGGCGTGCCCGCGCGCAGGCCGGGGACATCCCCTTCTTCAGCCCAATGCAGTGACGGAGCACCCATGTCCCGCCTGATCGAAGTCTTTTGTCGAACGGTTGAAACGATCGCAGCCATCCTTCTGGGTATCGTCATGCTTCTGGTCGTCGTGTCGACCTTTGGTCGCTATGCCCTTGCCATGCCTGTCCCCGACAGCTTTGACATCTCGCGCTACCTGCTGGGTGCCTGCGTGATGTGGGGCTTTGCCGTCATCGGCTTGCGGGGCGGGCACATTCAGGTCGACATCATCGCCGACATGGTCGGCCCGCGCGCCCGCCGCTGGATCGACACCTTCGCCTGGGCACTGCTCTTGCTGTTCATCGCCCTGATCGCCTGGAAGATGCTGGGCCGCGTGCAGAGCGCGATGCGCACGAACGAAAGCACGTTTGAACTGCGTCTGGCGGCCTGGCCGTTTCTGGCCGTCATCTGGCTTGGCGCCGCAGCAAGTGTCGTGACCGTCAGTGTCAAATTGCTGCGCATTATCACGGGACGCGAGTTGGTCGATTCGGCCGACGATCGCGAATTGGAAGAGGCCACTCATGGCAAACGCTGACCTGATCGCTATTCTTGGCTTTGTAAGCCTCTTTGCGCTGTTGCTGTTGCGGGTCCCGATTGGTGTGGCGCTGGGTCTGGTTGGCGTGGCCGGTTATGGTGCGATGCGCGGCCTGACCCCGGCGCTCAACGTCCTGGCAACCTCGCCCATCCGCGTGATCACCGATTTCAACCTGAGCGTGGTAAGCTTTTTCATCCTCATGGGGGTGCTGGCGACCAATTCAGGCATGAGCCGAGAGTTGTTTCGCGCGTCGAATTCATGGCTGGGACAATTCCGGGGCGGTGTCGCGCTGTCGACCATCGCCGCCTGTTCCGGCTTTGCCGCGATCTGTGGCAGCTCGGTCGCCACTGCCGCCACGATGACCAAGATCGCCCTGCCCGAAATGCGCCGCTTCGGTTATCGCGAGGATACGGCGACAGGCGTGATCGCAGCAGGCGGGACGCTGGGCATCATGATCCCGCCGTCGGTCGTGCTGGTCATTTATGCCTACATCACCGAAACCGACGTTGGCCAACTGTTCATTGCGGGGATCGTTCCGGGCATTCTGGCCGTCCTGCTCTACATGGTGACGATCCTCACCGCGCATCGTCGCGGCCTTCCCGCCGGCACCCCGTTTGACCTGCAAGAGGCATTGTCTGCGCTTTCCGGCGTCTGGGCGGTGATCGTGCTGTTCCTGGGGGTGATCGGTGTCATCTACATGGGCATCGCAACCCCGACGGAAGCCGCCGCCGTCGGCGCCTTGCTGACGCTGGTTCTTGGTGTGGTCCGTGGCCGTCTGGGCCCGCGAGAGATCCTCGACAGTCTGATCGAAGCACTGCGTACCTCGGTGTCGGTGTATTCGGTCCTGATCGGCGCGATGCTGTTCAGCTATTTCCTTGCGATCACCCGTTCGCCGCAAAAGCTGACGGCGTGGCTGGTGGATCTGGATTTCTCGGCGCACGGAACGCTGGCGCTGATCCTGATCGCCTTTATTATCGCCGGGTGCATTCTGGACACGATGGCGATGATCCTGCTGCTGGTGCCGATCGTGTATCCGGTGATCATTCAGCTGGGCTTTGATCCGATCTGGTTCGGCATCATCATCGTCATGGTCGCCGAACTGGGGCTGATCACGCCGCCGGTCGGGATCAATGTGTTTGTGATAAATACAATCGCCAAAGACGTGCCCTTGGGGACGATCTTTCGCGGCGTCCTGCCCTTCATCGCGACGGACATCCTGCGCCTGATCTTGCTGGTTGTCTTTCCGGGCCTTGTGCTGTTCCTGCCCAGCACAATGTAACCACCGCCCCCTCTTTCGCTGCCTGCGCGCCGCGAAAGAGGGGGACGGCAGGGCTCACGACTCGAGCAGATCGACGATGGTGCGCCGCAGCGTCTTGCGATCAATCGGCTTTTGCAGAAACTCGATCCGGCCAGCAAAGGTGAACTGTTCGCGCAGCCGGTTCGACTCGTAGCCGGACATCAGCAACACTCTGGCATCGGGCCACAGGGCGTGAACCCGGCCCGCAAGATGGTGCCCCTGCAAGTCGCCCGGCATGATCACGTCCGAAATGACCAGATCGAAGCGCGGCGACGATTCAAACAGATCCAGCGCTGCGCGGGCGTCCTTGGCTGTCTCGACCTCGTAGCCGTCCTGGGTCAGCTGGGTCGCCATCATCTCGGTGATCGCGTCCTCGTCATCGACAACAAGGATACGGGCCCGCCCCTTTGGCGTGTGCGGCTTGGGCCGAGCGATGGGCGTTGCCGCGCGGTCGACGGTGCCTGCGAGCGGGAAGTACAGCGTGACGGTGGTGCCCATGCCCACAGCACTGTCGACCCGAATATCCCCATTCGACTGACGGCAGAACCCCTGCGCCATCGGCAAGCCAAGCCCTGATCCCTCTCCCACACCCTTGGTGGTGAAATAGGGCTCGAAGATACGCTCCAGCACTCCGGGCGGCATCCCGCTGCCGGTATCGCGCACCTCGACGGTGACATACGATCCTTCGCGCAGTGGCCCCTCATCATGCGTTGCAACGCGGGGCGGCGGCACATCGGTGACAAGACCCGTGGTGACAAAGATGATCCCGCGCGTGGTCATCGCATCGCGCGCGTTGATCAGAATGTTCAGAAGCACCTGCTGAAAATTCGACGGATCGAGGAACACCTGATGACCCGGCACAGTGAATTGCTCGATGACCCGCACGCCCGGATCGACGATCCGGTGGAACATTTGCAAGGTCTCTGCAACCGACAGGTCCAGCACGAACGGCTCAGGCTCAAGCCGCGACTTTCGACCATAGGTCAGCAACTGACGCGTCAGTGCTGCCGCGTTTGACGCGGCCTTGAGAGCCTGATCTTTGTAATGATCGCGGTTTTCCGGGCTTTCATCATGCTCAAACAGCTCAAGATTGCCAATGATGACGGACAGCAGGTTGTTGAAATCATGCGACACACCACCGACCAGCCGCCCAAGCACGGCAACCTTCTGCGACCGGACCAGCTCCAGATCACGTTCCTTGAGTTCTTCTTCATAGGCGCGGGCAGAGCGTTCCAGCCGGTTGACCCGGTCAGCCACGGTCACCACGGCAAAGGTGCCCAGGGCAACGACCGCGAATGCCAGACAGGTCAGGCGGAAATCAGCGGTGACGAACCGTTGTTGCGTGGCGATCAGCGCAAGATAGCACATCACGATGGGGCCCAGGATCACCACCGGCAGGATCCGCCGCCCCATCTGACTGCCACGCTCTTGCGCATACAGAACACCGATCCAGGTCTCATCGGCGCGCATCATCAGCCGACCGGTGAACAGCAGGAAAAAGGCGATCCCCGTGTGCAACGCCAGTTTGGTGTAAACCACGTTGCCCCAAAGCGCCTCGGAGTTGAAAATGTATCCGAGCAGCGGCAGGCAGGCGACGGACAATCCGACCGAATCCAGTCGCGTGATCAGACGCCGCCAATCCGGCATCATCGCCTGCGCCAGCAGCGCGGCCGCCGCCAGCAACGCGGCCGTCTGCGAGGCCCATGACATCCCTTCACTGGCGTCGTGAAACAGCAGGCCAAGATCGTTGACGTCTTCAATCAGAACGCAGGTCACGATCAGCCCGACACACAAGAGGGCCGCAGTCTTCCCGTGCCCGGTCCGCATCATCAAAGACCCGACACCTGCCGCGATGATACTCAACGCTGTCGGCGGCACCATCGCTGGAAACAGCCGTTGGAGGCGTACGAACCACTCGTTTCCAAACCCCCAGCCGAATATCAACACCGCCAAGGGGATCAGTATCGCACCGCAGATCAACAAAACCGCCTGCCGGTGGAATCTGTTTGGAACGTCGAACAAAGTACTGGGGACCAACGCCTGGGACACGGTAAACCTGTACATCGGGAACTTCTGATATTGTGCATAATGTATCGACAATTGCACGCGATAAGAAAAATCGATCCCCCCAACTCCCGCAGAAGGCGATTTGCACAACACGAAAATCATAGTCCCGGCAACCACTTGCAGCGCATTTGCGCGGGTGCCGGGCCGCTGACGGGACAGCCGCTTTCGACGCCTCAGTTGCCGCGTCGGCCGCAGCACGTCACGGTTGCTGAGTCACCGGCATCGCCGCCACGACCGTGCGGGCGGTTGCGGAATCGCTGATCCACACCGCCGCCAGAAGACCCAGCGCCGAGATGACGGCGAACGTCACCGCGCCCTGCCAGAGCGGCGCATGGCCAAGCGCGCGCAGGCTGGCGAAGCGCGTGTTCATCCCCAGTCCCGCCATCGACGCCGCCAGTAACAACGGCGTCGCAACCACGGCAGCGCTGCGCAGTTCGTCCGGCAACAGCCCCAGCGAGTTCAGCCCGCAGAGCGCAAGGAACGCGATCAGGAACTCCGGCACCGCCCGCGGGCGCTCGCCCACGGTTCCCGGCGACTGCCGCCATGCGCGGGCAAGCGCGAAGATCACCACGGCCAGCATCAGCACGCGCCCCAGCTTCATCGCGACGGCAGCGTGACCGGACGCATCGCCGCCCGCGAAACCGGCACCGACGGCTTGCGCGACCTCGTGCAGCGACAGCCCCGCCCACAAACCCGCCTGCACGGCGCTCAGCCCCAGAATGTCGCTCAGCAGCGGCACGGCAAACAGACCCACAGTGCCCCACAGCGTGATGACCGCGACGGCGTAACTGACGGAATCCTCACGCGCACGGATGACGGTATTGACCCCGGCAATGGCCGAGGCCCCGCAAACCGCGCTGCCGGTCGCGATCAGCATCGACAAATCCCGCGCCACCCCCAGTTTCCGGCCCACGGCATAGGAAACGGGCAGCGTCACTGCCACGGCTGCGGCGATGGCCACAAGCCCTTGCCAGCCAAAGGACATCAGATCACCCACGGTTATCTGCGCACCCAGCAGCGCCACGGCCGTGCGCATGAGCCGACGCGCGCAAAAGTCGATGCCGGGCCCGCAAGCCTCGTTCACGCCAACAACATTCGCGTAGGTCATACCCAGAAGGATGGCCAAGATCACAGGGCTAAGGCCAACCAGACCGGGCAAGCTGTGGGCATGAAACGCGGCAGCCGTGACGACAGCGATAAGCAGCAACCCGGGGAAGAGACTGCGCAGTGTCTCGAGAAAATGGTTGGCGAGGGCTGTCATGGCGGCTCCTGTCGACGGCAAGGTCTTGGCAGGGATCTAACGGCGGCTCTTCCAACAATCCAATTTATTGTTATTGATGCTATGATCGATTCTTCCAATCATATGAAGCAGTTCAGCCCGAAAGATCCGCGATGACACTCGAACAACTGCGCATTTTCCTTGAGGTTGCGCGCCTGCAGCATGTGACCCGCGCCTCCGAGACGCTGCACCTGACCCAGTCGGCCGTCAGCGCCTCGCTGGCCGCCCTGGAAGCGCAGCATGGCGTGCCGTTTTTCGACCGGGTCGGGCGCGGAATCGTGCTGAATGAGGCCGGTCGGATGTTCATGCCGTTGGCAGCGGCTGTGCTCAGACGCGCAAGCGAAGCCGAAAATTGGTTGGCCGAACTGCGCGGCGGTGAGGTCGGAACGCTGCGCTTGCAGGCCAGCCAGACAGTGGCGACCTATTTCCTGCCCAGCCATCTGATCCGTTTCCAGAGCCTGCATCCGCGCGTAACGCTGCACTTCATTCAGGGCAACACCGCCACGGTAGCCGCCGCTGTCCGCTCGGGCGAGGCCGATCTGGGGATTGTCGAAGGCCGGGTTGACGGCCAAGGCCTGCGCCAGACGACCGTCGGCGGTGATCGCCTGGTGCTTCTGGTCGGCGCGAGCCACCTTTGGCGGCAACAGCCGCAGCTGACCGCCACGGCGCTGGCCGCCGCCGATTGGGTCCTGCGCGAGGCCGGATCAGGGACGCGCGCACTGTTCGATGAAGCGTTGCAGGGACATGGCATCAATGCGGTCACGCAGATGCTGGAACTCCCCTCAAACGAGGCCTGCATCGCTGCCGTCGAAACCGGGCATGGTGCCACCGTCCTGTCCGAGCACGCCGCCGCGCCGCATTGCGCTGCCGGGCGGGTGTTCGAGGTGCCTTTCAGCTTTCCAGAACGCGCCTTCACCGCCCTCAGCCACAGCGAGCGCAGCCTCAGCCGCGCCGCTGAAAACTTCCTGGCGTCGCTGCGTCCCTAGGGTCCGGACGCGATCGCGTTTCTCAGCCCGAACGTGTCGGTGGCCGCAGGGGTACTGGTTGGGCGGAGGACCGTCGGGCAACGCCCTTAACCGCGCGGCATCTGTCGCCCGGACCAACAGCGCATCACTGTCCCCTCTGACCCCGACATGCGTCCGAAGGCGCCATAGTGGTCGAAAATGCCGTCGGACATCCCAGGCTCCCAGGGTCAGGACCCATTGATCTGCTTGAGGCTGCCGTCGCTGCGTGATTCAAGGCCCTGAGCTGACGGGGGTGATGATGAGAAATTTATTTTGGCTGACGGACGAGCAGATGGAGCGGCTGAAACCGTTCTTTCCGAAGAGCCATGGCAAACCGCGCGTCGATGATCGGCGGGTTTTGAGCGGCATAATCTTCATCAATCGCAATGGCTTGAGGTGGTGCGATGCGCCTCGGGAGTATGGCCCCCCGAAGACGCTCTATAACCGATGGAAGCGGTGGGGTGACATGGGGGTCTTCGCCAGGATGATGGAGGGGCTGGCCTCGAAAGGCACCGAGCAGAAGACCATCATGATTGATGCGACCTACCTGAAGGCGCATCGCACGGCTTCGAGCCTGCGGGCGAAAAAGGGGGGCCTGACGACCAGCGCGGGCGCTTGATCGGGCGGACCAAGGGTGGGTTGAACACCAAGCTGCACGCTGTCACGGACGCCAAGGGTCGTCCGCTGAAATTCTTCATGACCGCAGGCCAAGTCAGCGACTACACCGGCGCAGCAGCTCTGCTGGGCAGTCTGCCCGCGGCCGAATGGATGCTCGCCGACCGGGGCTATGACGCCGACTGGTTCCGGGATGCGTTGAAAGACAAGGGGATACGCCCCTGCATCCCCGGTCGGAAGTCGCGCGGCAAGACAGTCCGCTACGACAAACGACGTTACCGGCGCCGCAACCGGATCGAGATCATGTTCGGCCGATTGAAAGACTGGCGCCGCATCGCAACCCGTTACGACCGATGCGCAAAGACCTTCCTCTCCGCCGTCGCCCTCGCCGCAACTGTCATCTTCTGGCTTTGACGATCAATGAGTCTGGACCCTAGCCGCATTGGATTTCGGGTTCAGACACGAAAACTATTTGGAACAGAATGACGTCGATTCTTTTTTGACCATAGTTATCCCAAAGAGAAAGAGCATACTTTCACGTATTTTGGGACGATAGATTGAACGGCAGGTTTGTCCGCTCAGCCGACGTCGGCCGTCGGAAAATGCTGCGCGACGCACGAACGACCGCTTCGGTGAAGCTGCGCCGAAGCGTGGTCACCCTGTATCAGGGTCGGCAATGGGCCGGGAGCGACGATAGCCGCTTCGGGCCAGATGTGGCGCCCCTCGGTGTCGAGCTTGACCCTCTGGGATGGATCGAACCAAAGTATGCAAGCGCTCTTTGCGCACAGCGGTCACATCGGGGAGACGCAAGGCATGGCGTTGTCGCAGATCCAGATCATCCAGTCCTTGGCTGAGGCACTCTCATGGTTCGAGAAGGAGCTGAACTGGGGAGTGCCGCAGGCTGAGCTGCGGCACCTTTCTGGTCGGATTGGTGAGCTATATGCGGCGATGATAACCCGAGGCCAAATGGCGTTGGCTGTCAATCAGCCGG
Source organism: Pararhodobacter zhoushanensis (assembly GCF_025949695.1). Taxonomy (NCBI): domain Bacteria; kingdom Pseudomonadati; phylum Pseudomonadota; class Alphaproteobacteria; order Rhodobacterales; family Paracoccaceae; genus Pararhodobacter; species Pararhodobacter zhoushanensis. The sequence goes on from NZ_JAPDFL010000001.1 coordinate 365,558, forward strand.
GCTACGACGTCGTGAGCGCCGATGGCGAGCGGATCTCGGTTAAGACAATAACGACATCATCGAATGTCACTTTCAATCCTGGAACATTCAACCAGGTAGATCGAGTCATTGTGCTTCGCATTGTCGTTGAAGAGAATGACGTGTCTATCGAAGAATTGCTGGATTGCTCTGCCGACGACGCTCGTGCCCTGATGGGGGATGCGTCAGGGCGGCTATCCTTTTCCCCCACAAAACGTTCCCGCGGGCGCGATCTTTCTGAATTGCGCGTTACGGAGGAAGGCCTTTATCGAGACATGCTGGTCAAGCAGTACGAGAACGGCACCATCGTGGTAGAGCGCGATGACAAACCAGAGAGTCCTGCAAAACCCGCCCTTCGCCAGATCGCCAGCGAGATTGGCGTCGACATTCTGAACTCCAACTGTTGATTTGCACTCAGAACTGAGCCGGTTTTTTCACCGAGAATTGAGCCACCTCTGATTATGGTTTTTGGTTCATGCTGGGGTCAAGATCTGTGTTGTCTCCTTCTTTCTCTTTGCTGCGGATGCCGCAGCTGAACTTGCCTTGAATCGGAAGCTGTCGTTTCCGGTCTCCAGGATGTGACAGCGGTGGGTAAGACGGTCGAGCAAAGCCGTGGTCATCTTGGCATCACCAAAGACCGTAGCCCATTCGCTGAAGCTGAGGTTGGTGGTGATCACCACGCTGGTGCGTTCGTAAAGCTTGCTAAGCAGATGGAACAGCAAGGCCCCACCAGACGCGCTGAACGGGAGGTAGCCCAATTCGTCAAGGATCACGAGATCGAGCTTAGTCAAGGCTTCCGCGATCTGGCCTGCTTTGCCTTTGGCCTTTTCCTGTTCGAGGGCGTTGACCAGTTCTATCGTGGAGAAGAAGCGGACCTTGCGGCGGTGGTGTTCGATCGCCTGTATGCCGAGGGCGGTGGCAACATGGGTCTTGCCGGTGCCCGGCCCGCCAATCAGGACGACATTCTGGGCGCCATCCATGAACTCGCAGCGGTGCAGCGTTCTGACGGTCGCCTCGTTGATCTCGCTGGCGGCGAAGTCAAAGCCCGAGAGGTCCTTGTAGGCCGGGGTGAGGAGGATCAGCAAACAGTCCGGGGGACTGTTTGCCCGACGAACGCTGACTTCATGTGATAGGCGATGGTGCGCACCTCGCGCTCGGCCAATTCGGCCTTCAGCAGTTGCGACAGCATCGGGATTGCAGCTTCAAAGGCCGGTGCGCCCTGCTCGATCAGGTCCGTGACGGCTTGGGCCATGCCATACATTTTGAGGCTGCGCAGCATGATGACGATGGCGCCGGCGGCTGGATCATGACGCATGGTGGCCTCCGGCGTTCTGGCTGCGCAGGCCGTCGTAACGTGCGACATTGGCCTTGGGTTCGCGGTGCAGAGCCAGCGCTTGCGGCGTGTCCAGCGGTGGCCCACCGATCACCTTGCCGTCGACCAGCCGGTGCAGCAGGTTCAGGACATGGGTCTTGGTCGGCACGCCCTCGGTCAGTGCCAGCTCCACCGCGGTCAGCACAGCCTGTTCGTCATGCTGCAGAACGAGGGCGAGGATATCGACCATTTCCCGATCGCCACCGGGTTTGCGCAGCATGTGATCCTGCAACTGTCTGAAGGCGTGAGGCAATTCGAGGAACGGCGCACCATTCCGAAGGGCTCCGGGCTTGCGTTGAACGACCGCAAGATAATGCCGCCAGTCATAAATCGTCCGCGGCGGCAGGTGGTGACTGCGCTGGATCACACGGGCATGTTGGCACAAGACATTACCCTCGGCCGCCACCACCAACCGGTCCGGATAGATCCGCAAGCTGACAGGACGGTTCGCAAATGACGCCGGAACGCTATAGCGATTGCGCTCGAAGCTGATCAGGCACGTGGGCGAGACACGCTTGCTCAGCTCAATGAAGCCGTCAAAGGCAACCGGCAGCGGCATCAGCGCGGCCTGCTCTTCAGCCCAGACATCGGCGATCGTGCCAGGCTGTTTGCCATGCGGGGTCTGCTGCCACAGCTCGAGGCAACGCTGTTCCAGCCAGGCATTCAGCGCGGTGAGGTCAGGGAAGTCCGGCATCGCTTGCAGCATCTGATGTCGGGAATCCCGAACGTTCTTCTCGACCTGGCCCTTCTCCCAGCCCGCTGCCGGATTGCAGAACTCCGGCTCATAGACATAGTGGTTCGTCATGGCAAGGAAGCGCATGTTGATCTGCCGCTCCTTGCCGCGACCGACACGATCCACCGCCGTCTTCATGTTATCGTAGATGCCTCGGCCAGGGATGCCCCCAAAAACGCGGAAGCCGTGCCAATGGGCATCGAACAGCATCTCGTGGGTTTGCAACTGATAGGCGCGCAGCAAAAAGGCACGGCTGTGCGCCAGCTTGATATGCGCCATCTGCAGCTTTGTGCGCTCGCCGCCCAGGACAGCGAAGTCCTCGCTCCAGTCGAACTGGAAGGCATCGCCGGGGTCAAAATGCAGCGGCACAAAGGTCCCGCGCCCCGTCGCCTGCTGTTCGCGCTGCCTATCTGCCCGCCACCGTCGCGCAAACGCTGCGACCCGGGCATAAGAGCCGGTGAAGCCAAGCGCCACGAGATCGGCATGCAGTTGCTTCACTGTGCGCCGCTGCTTGCGTGACTTCCCGGCCTCGGTCTTCAGCCAACCCGCCAGCTTCTCGGCGAAGGGGTCAAGCTTACTTTGCCGCTCCGGTGTCGCAAATTTTGGCTCAATGGTGTTCGCCGCCAGATGCTTGGTCACGGTATTCCGCGACGCGCCTGTCAGGCGCGCGATCTCGCGGATCGACAACTTCTGCCGCAAATGCATCCGTCGGATGATGTTCAATAGTCCCATGTGGATCACTCCGTTGCCCCCGCCGCTCAACGCTTTGGGGAAAGGTTCACATGGCTCAGTTCTCAGTGAAAATTATCCGCCTAACCGGCTCAGTTCTGAGTGCAAATCAACACCAATCCCTTCAACAACCAGACCGGCCTGTGTTTTTGTCGCACCCCCGCAACCTGGACCTCAACCCCGAACGGCAGCATCTTTGTCGCGCCCCAATCCTCAACCGTGGTGGTTCGCCGCAGGAACACCAGTGGCAGCGAAGGCGATCTTGGGATGATCGATCTGGCCGCGCTGGGCCGCAATCGGTGGCCCATCACTCTGCGCCTGCGGGTCGAAGGCACCGGGACCGTCAGCGTCTTCGCCAAGGCCTGGCCCATTGGCGAGCCCGAGCCCGTCGCCTGGGATGTCACCACGACCTATACCAGCACCAACGACGCAGGCTTCTCGGTAATCGGTCGCACAGGCACCGGCTTCCCCGCTTACTTGTCGCATTTCTCGACGGGGACCGAGGGCGATAGCGCGCCGCCCCTTTATGGCGCGCTGTCGGGCATCGTGCGCGCCGACGACGCGCCGGTCTCGCGACCCGTGGTCGCTGTCGCCCGTGGGGAGCAGAAGTACCTGTTCCACGGCCAGAGCGATGGCAGCGGGGAGTTCTCGCTGCCGGCCCTCATTGGTTTTGACTACACGGTCTTCGCCCTCGATCCCCTCGCGGGGCCCTACAACGCCGCGGTGGTGGATAAGGTCGCCTTAGCGTGAACGCAGTTCAGATTGCTCGTTTGGCCAGAAGCGACGAAACACCACTGAGGATTTTGCCACCATGACCCCAAGCCGCTCTGGCGAGCACCACGTTCGCATGCCCGATTCCGAGTTCGAGGACCTGCTGGCGCGCGCCGCCGAGGCCGGTGCCCAGCGCGCGCTGGCCAATGTCGGCCTCGATGGCGAGGAAGCCGCCCTCGACATCCGCGATCTGCGCTCCTTGCTCGACTGCATCCGGCTCGTACGTCGCACCGCGATGCAGACGGCCGTGCGGATGATCACCACCGGCGTCATGCTCGGCCTGCTCGCCGGGATCGCCCTCAAGCTCAAGATCTTTGGTTCAAGCCCCTAGCGCTACGCATAGCCCCCTTTCCCAATGCCCACCCCAACCCGCCCCAGAGGCGGGTTTTGTCTAATTGGAGGACACCATGACGACCCTGACCTATGCCCACTGGCGCGACGTCCCCGAAGCCGTCTGGCATTGGCCCAGCTTCTCTCCGGCCGAGATCGCCTGCAGGGGCACCGGCACCCTCAAGATCAATACCGAGGCGATGGACGCGCTGCAGCGCCTGCGCAACCGGCTCGCCAAGCCGCTGATCGTGCTCTCTGCCTATCGCAGCCCGGAGCACAACCGCGCCGTCGGCGGCGCGCCGGCGTCCAGGCACATGCAGGGGACCGCCTTCGACATCGCCATGTCGAACCACGACCCAGTGGCGTTTGAGCAAGCGGCGCGCTCAGTGGGGTTTCTCGGCTTTGGGTACTACCCGCGCTCCGGCTTCATGCACATCGATCTGGGCCCAGCGCGGTCCTGGGGCGAGCCGTTTGCGGTCCGCGCGACAGCGTTTGCCACGGAGACCCCGCCAGCGCGTGAGGTGCTCGCCGACAGCCGGACACTGCGTGGGGGTGGAGCGGCGGGCGTGGCCACTGTTGGCGCCGCCGGGGTGGAGGTGGTGCAGGAGGTTATGGCTGAGGCGCAATCGTCGATCCAACCGCTGGTGCCCTATCTCGACACCCTGCGGTGGCTGTTCATCGCCGTGGCGCTGGGCGGGATTGCCATAGCGATCCACGCGCGCATCGATGACTGGAAACGGGGGCGGCGGTGATCGGGTGGGTAACCGCTATCCTCACAAGCGGCCCGGCGCGCAAGGCGCTGGGCCTGATCCTCGCAGCTGCGACGGTCGCGCTGTTCATCGTCAACCTTCGCCGCGCCGGGGAACGGGCCGGTCGAGCCACGGAACGTCTCAACGCAAGGGAGAGAAACGATGCCATTCACAGACAAATGCTTGAAGCTGCCAGCCGCCGTCCCGCTGATCGCAATGCTTTGGTTGGTCGGTTGCGCGACGGTCGGTTCTGAAGTGCTGGCGCCCTGCCCGCCTGTGGTCGAGTACAGCCAAGGAGAGCAGGTGCGGGCAGCCGGAGAGATCGAAGCGCTGCGAGAGGCTACGATGACGGTTCGAATGCTCAGTGACTATGCCGTGCTGCGCGATCAGACGCGGGCGTGCAGGTAAACCGAAGAAAACGGAACCGGGCGTATCGTGTTATCACCAACCGAATGAGCACGGAGCTTGCCTTGAAGTATTTGAAGGGGGATCATTTTATCATCCCTCAACGCTCAGCGACCAACCTGCCCCATCCAAACAAAGTTCTTCCGACAGCGCCGGCGGCGGTTCAAATGCGCGGCCTGCGGTTCGCTATTGTGTCAGTGCCTCCCTGAAACACACCATGGACCCGCCGATACCGGCAGGCAAATCGCGGCGGGAAAAAGCACTCCGCATGGCAATGCCTTGGCGCCCCGTGATTATCGACAGATGGACAAGTTCAAGTTCCCGGTTGTGAGCTTGACGGGCGCCCCTACCATTTCCGCTGACCAGATTTGCATACGATGGCCCGATGGCCGCTGCACGTCAGGCCACAAGACAAAAAAGGGAGGACGACCTACATCATGAAACATACATTCGGAAAAGCTCTGCTGAGCCTTGGCGCAGCAGCCGTTATTGCGGCCGGGTCGCCAACCGTCGCGACGGCACAACAAGAGCTGCGCTTTACCACCAGCGTGCCGGCGAACTCGTTCATCTATGCCAATATTCTCGAAGTCTGGGCGCAACGCGTGACCGACGATTCCGAGGGTACGATCACCGTTCGGATGTTCCCCGCCGGGACGCTGGGGCGCGATGCCTCAGGGCATCTAGACATGTTGCGTAACGGGATCGTGGATCTGGCCTATTTCATCCCCGGCTATACGCCGGGCGCGATGACCGAAGCCACCATCGTGGAACTGCCCAACGTCGTGCCCAGCGCCACCGTCGGATCGCTCGCCGCCACGCAAATGGTGGACAACGGGTCGTGGACCGGACAGGGCATGGAGGGGGTGAAAATCCTTGGCATGTTCTCGACCGCGCCGACGCTCCTGACCACGAGTGAGCCGGTCACCTCGCTTGAGGATGTCGCCAACATGAACCTGCGCGGCGCTGGCCCGACCTTGCTGGCCTCGATCGAGGCCCTCGGCGCTACGCCGGTCGGAGGGCTGACCGCACCGCAAATTGCAGAGGCGCTGTCGCGCGGGTTGCTGGATGGCACGATCAACGAATGGGTCGCGCTGACTATCTTTGGCATCTCCCAGACGGCCCACAACCATCTCAACGTGAACATGGGCGCCTCGGCGATCATGGTGGGGATGAACCGGCAGACCTATGACAGCCTTCCGGCTGCTGCTCAGGCGGCCATCGACCGCAACTCGGGCGAAGCTTTTGCGCGTCTGTGGGGCGAAGAGTTCGACGCGCGGATCGACGCCTTCCGCAGCGCCGCCGAGCAGGACGCTGACCGGACCTTTACCACCCTGTCCGATGAGGAACAGGCACGTTGGGCCGAGCGCTTGCAAACGGTCACCGACCATTGGATCGAAAGCACGCCCAACGGACAAGCGCTGTACGACGCGTATGTGGCGGCCATCGCCGCGGCGGAGTAACCCTTTGCCGGTTGGCCGCCTCAGTGGCCAACCGGCCTTGCGCGCTTGCCGTTTCCCGGTGTCGCACAAGGAGTGGGCTGGTTGCGCTCGCCCCGCCTTGTACAGCATACTCACAAATGCCTGTGTTGCACGCAGGCCGATCGCGTTGGCGTAAAGGGCGAGACGGTGAGAGCGAAGGAAATTTACAGCCAGCCGGGCTATCTGTTCCGGCGGATGCACCAGGTTTCGACGGCAGCCTTCAGCGCGGTCGAGACGGAAAAGCCGCTCACCCCGGTCCAGTTTGCTGCTTTACTGACGATCCGCGACAATCCCGGCATCGACGCCACGCGGCTGGCCAGCGCGATCCGCTTTGACCGAACGACCATCGGCCATGTGATCGGGCGGCTCGAAATCAAAGGCCTGATCATCCGCAATGAAGGCAGCCTCGACAAGCGTACCAAGCTTTTGCGCATCACCGCTGAGGGCTCGATGCTGCTGGATTCAGTCGGCCCGCGCGTGGGCGAGATCGCCGAAATCATTCTCGCGCCTCTGAAGGAAAGCGAGCGCGTGGAGCTGATGCGGATGCTGACGCTGCTCGACGCCGCAGCAAACCAGGACGTCGTTGACGGCGAAGCGTGAGGACGGCGCCTATTCCAGCCCCTGCGGCGCGATACCCACGGGGTCCAGGAAGCGATCGCTCACCATCACCGCGTCTTCATCGCAATAGACCCATTCAGCGGGCGTTATGCTCACCTCGCCCAGTGTCAGCGTCTCGCCAAGTGTGCCCTGCGTCGGGGCCCAGCCGCGCCGCGCAGTTGTGCCCATGGCCTTGACCCCGATGTCGAGCGCATTGATCCCCCGGCTGTCGCGGATCGCACCATGGATCACCACGCCCGCCCAGCCGTTTTGCTGCGCAATCGCGGCCAGGCGGTCGCCCATCACGCCAACGCGCAGCGAGCCGCCTGCGTCAACGACCAGCACCCGGCCTGCTCCCGGTTGCGAGACGGCGTTGAGCACGGGCGTGTGGTCTTCGAAGGTACGCAGCGTTTCGGCCCGCCCCCAGAAGCTGCCGCGCTGGCCAAAGCTGCGGAACTGCAGCGCGCAGACCCGCAGCGATGCGGCGTGAACGTCGTAAAGATCGGCGGCGCAGAAGCGTTGTGGGTCGGCGTCGGTCATAGGGGGAACTCTTTGTCAGTCGATAGATCCTGCCCGCTCACAGCACGCCAGATTGCGGTTGCGTCGGCAGGGGCCGCATCGCCACGCCAGCAGACATGGCCATCCGGGCGGACAAGAACCAACGCCGTTTCATAGGCGGCGCGGACGCTGCCGGCGTCAAGCCGCACTTCCCTGACCGGCAGGTTCAGGGCGCGCGCTGCCTGCAAAAACCCCTCGGTTCTGGCGGTCTTGTCCGTGACGACAAGGGTAAAGCCTTGTCCGAACTCATCAAGGATCGACTGCCCGTCGGCCAGTGCGACATGCGGAGCCCGCGCGCCGGGGCGCGTGGTGGGGATATAGACCATGTGGTCGTCGGGCCCCTCAAGGCTGCCATCGGGCACGATGATCGGCGAGGCGCGATAGCGATAGCCCAGCTGAATACCCGGCGTCACAAACTCGCGCAGGCGCAGCGCGAAGAGGCGGTCGTGCATGGCGCTGCGGGCTGCATCACCCGCTGGCCCGTCGGCATCGAGCACCGGGTCGGGCTGTAGCATGTGATCTAGCACGCGGTTGTTCGCGGCCTCGTTGGTGTTTCGGATGGCGATGGGGCGGCGCTCGGTCTCATAGGAGTCGAGCAGCGCCTCGGGGGCCCATCCCGCCTCGACGGCGGCAATCTTCCACCCCAAATCGACCGCATCGCCGATCCCGGTGTTTGCGCCGAAGCCGCCCTTGGGCCAGCGCAGATGCGCCGCGTCACCGACCAGAAACGCCCGGCCCTCACGGTAGTGATCCGCCACCACGCGGTGCCCGGACCACGGCTGCGCCTGCAAGACCTCGAACGGCAGCGCATCGCCGATCACGGCGCGCACTACATCCTCAGGCACTTTATCCTCGACCGTGTCGGCATAGATCGACAGCCGCCACTCATCACGCCCGTCAACCGAGGTGAGATAGGCCCGCGTTGCGTCAAAAAGCGTGTGAACCTGCGCCATCGGCCGCCCGAACATGCCCGAGAGCACGTCGCCAAGGCCCGCGCTGCGGAAATAGACGGCGAAATTATAGCCCTCGCCAAAGGTGCCGACAAAGCGCAGCCCCAGCGCCTTTCGCACCCCGCTACGGCCCCCGTCGCAGGCGGCAAGCCAGCGGCTGCGCAGGGTATGCCGGGTGCCATCGGCGGTCTCGACCAGACACTCTACATGGTCTGCGTTTTGCGTGAAGGATACCAGACGCGTCTGATAGCGCAGGTCGCCGCCCTTGGCCTCGACCGCATGGCGCAACACCGGATCGAACGCCTTTTTGGGATAGAAGAACCCGCCTTCGGGCGACTGCGGGTCACGTTTGGGCGCATCGGCGTTCGACACGCCCTCAAACAGCGCCAGCGCCTTGCCGCCGATCCTGGTGCAAAATCCCATGTCGCGCGGCGCGTTCGAGGGGAACGCGTCACCATAGCGCAGGGTGTCGGCGATGCCCCAGCGGCGCAGATGCTCCATGGTGCGCGAGAAGAAATTCTCACCGGCCGGGAAATAGACCTTACCGTCGCCCTGCTCGACCAGAATGAAGTCGACGCCGCGATAGCTCAGCTCATTGGCCAGCGACAGGCCAACCGGCCCTGCGCCGACAATCACGACACTGGTCTGATGTCTTTGCGTCATCGCTCAGCCCTCCTGACCCGCGAAGGCTTCGCGGAACAAGCCGAAGGCCTTCAGGATGGGCCGATCGCTGTAGGAAAACAACACCGCCTCGCCGCCGGTGCTCCAGTGTTCATGCGCGACCCAGGACGGAATGACAAAGGTGTCGCCTTCCTCCCACAGATATTCCTGCCCCCCGATCAGCGAGCCGCCTGCGCCCTCGGCCACATGGTAGATGGTCGAGGACGTATGGCGGTGCGCCCTGGTGTGCTCGCCCTTGCGCAGCAATTGCAGATAGGCCGAGATCGTCGGCAGGGGTGAACGCCCGGTCAGCGGGTTGGTGTATTCCATGATGATGCCGTCAAAGGGGCTGCCCACCTCATCGCGCAGGGCGTGCAGATTGGCGCGGCAGGTTTCCCAGCGGTAGTTGAGCAGGGGCGACAGGTCGGTCCGGGCAGGTTCTTTCCATGTTGGCCGCATCCCCCGACCCCAGCGGTGCAGGCTGTCCTCGGCCTGCCGATAGATCGGCTGCTGCGGGCTGTCGCCTTCGGCGCGGTCCTCAAAGAAATTCGCGTCGAGCAGGTTCACAAACGGCAGATCCAGACCGTCCAGCCACGCCATTGGCTGCCCTGAGTCATTGCCGTGGTCGTGCCACTTCCACGCGGGCGTGGTGACGTAATCGCCCTTGCGCATGATCGTGCGCTCGCCTTCGACCGCCGTATAGGCCCCCTCGCCTTCGATAATGAAGCGGTGGGCATTGGGGCTGTGGCGGTGGCTGTCGGCGGTTTCGCCGGGCATCAGGAACTGGATGCCGCCAAAGATCATCCCGACGGTGCGCGCGCTCTTGCGGTCGAATGAGGGGTTGATCAGCATCAGGACCCTGCGTTCGGCCTCTTGCGGCGAGATCAGCGCGCCGCCGCGCAGCATCATCGGCTTGATGTCCCGCCAGCGCCAGATATGTGGCACGCCCTCGACGCGCGGTTCGGTTTGCGCGGCGGCGCCCAGGTTGAGCCAAAGCGGGATGATGCTCATGTCCTGCAGCTCGGCGTGGAACGCGTCGCGCTGTGCCTGCAGGTCGTTGGGCAGAGGGGTGGTGTTGGTCATGTATGGGCCTCCCGAGGCGCAGCGCGGCGTGTCGCTCTGACAGTATGCTGTCAAATCGGCGATCAACAGAGAAGGGAAGACTTGGACCTGTTCGACCGGTGGACATCGCCCACCCGTCCGCACGGCGGACATCGCCGCCAGCCCCCTTGTCGCAAGGGGGGCGCGGTGGGACGGTCCGCCCAGATGAGGAGGACATATGAAATACAAACGCCTGCTGACCTGCGCCGTGCTGGGGAATTTCACGACGCGCGCGCTCAACCCCGCGCTGCCGATTACCCCGAGTGAGATCGCCAATGACTGCCTTGCGGCGGCCGAGGAAGGCGCGTCCATCGTGCATATACATGTGCGCGATCCGCAAACGCAGCTGCCCTCGATGGAAACCGCGCTTTATGCCGAGGTGGTGGCGCGCATCCGCGATGTCAGGCAGGATCTGATCCTCAACCTGACCACCGGCAACGGCGGGCGCTATCATCCCAGCGACGACGATCCTGCCAAGGCAGGCCCCCGCACCAACCTGCTGCCCGCCGAAGAGCGCGTGCGCCATATTCAGGCAATCCAGCCAGACATCGCCACACTGGACCTCAACACGATGGTGTTTGGCGGCGAGGTGGTGATCAACGCACCGGAATCGATCCGCCGAATGGGGCGAATGATCCTGGCGGCGGGGGTGCGGCCGGAAATCGAGCTGTTCGATTCCGGCGATATCGCGCTGTTGAAAGCGCTGCAAAAGGAACGTGTCCTGCCCGAAGCGCCGCTGTGTTCGGTGGTCATGGGAGTGCAATTCGGGTTTCAGCCCAGCCCGGAAACCGTGCTCTATGCCCGCAGCCAATTGCCCGCCGGGGCGCAATGGACCGCGTTTGGCACCGGGCGATCGGCCTTCCCGATGGTGGCACAATCGGTTCTGGCCGGGGGACACGCGCGCATCGGGCTGGAAGATGCGGTCAAGATCGACGCAGACACGCTGGCACCGTCGAATGCCGCGATGGTGGCCAAGGCGCGCCGGATGATGGAGGATCTGGGTCACCCCCCGATGACGCCAATGGAAGCCCGCGCCTTGCTGGGTCTTTGAAAACGCAAAAAGACGCCGGCCATAGGCCGGCGTCTTTCGTTTCAGGGCGTCAGAGGATGCTGGGCAGCCAGAGCGTCACCTGAGGAAACACCGCCAGAATGAAGATCCGCACGCAATCGGCCAGGAAGAAGGCAAAAACCCCCCGGTAGATCGCGTAGAGCGAGATATCCGAACGCATCGCGTTCAGTAGCATCACGTTGATGCCGATGGGCGGCGTCAACATCCCCACCCCGATCAGCGCCACGTTCAGGATGCCCCACCAGATCGGATCATAGCCCATCGCCAGAATGATCGGCAGCACGAACGGTAGCGTGACGACAACCGCCGCGACCTCGTCAAAGAAGGCGCCGAGGAACAAATAGATCAGGATCAGCAGGAAGATGACGCCCGCGTTCGGCAGGCCCAGCGCCTGAATGCCGCCGATGATCTCCTCACTCACGCCGCTCAGACTGACGAAATAGGAGAAAATCATCGCACCAAAGACGATGATATAGATCATCACCGTCGCCGAGGCGGCGTCGGACAGAACCTCGACAAAAGTTTGACGGTTCAGCTTGCCGCGCCCCAAAGCGAAGAAGAACGCGAAAACGACGCCGATTGCGGCGGCCTCGTTCACCGTGAACACGCCGGAATAGATCCCGCCCAGCACGATGATCGCCAGCAGGATGGCCCCCCAGGACCCCCCGATGGCCATGATCCGCGTTGCGACGGGCAGCTTCTCGGACCCAGGCATCGACGCGGGATTGCGGCGCGCGACGAGCCAGATCGCCGCCAGATACAGCGCGACCGACAGCAGCGCGGGGATGATGGCGGCGGAAAACATGGTGAGCACGGATTGCTCGGTCAGGACAGCATAAAGCACCATGATGCTGGACGGCGGCACGATAATCCCCAAGGTGCCGCCCGCTGCCACCACGCCCGCCGAGTTGCCGCCCGAATAACCGCGCGACAGCATCTCAGGCAGCGCGACGCGGCCAAAGGTCGCCGTCGCCGCCACCGCCGAGCCGCAGACCGCGCCGAACCCGGCGCTGGCAACGATGGTCGTTGCAGCCAACCCGCCGGGGCGGTGGCCGACCAGCGCCTCGGCGGTCGTGAAGATGTCCTTGGCCAGACCTCCGGCGGCAGCCAGACTGCCCATCAGCATGAAGAGCGGGATCACCGCCAGATCGAGGCTGGCCATGGTCGAAGCGGGCTCGGTCGCCAGAAGCGTCAGCGCACCGTTCCAGCCAGCCATCGACGCGAAGCCGACGACGCCGACCACCGTCATGGCGATGCCGATGGGCACGTGCAGCGCGATGAGGCCGAACATGGCGACAAAACCGATCAGGGCTACAGTCGAGGGATCCATCATTTCAGGCCTCTCTCGGACGAAAGGGCATCGGCAGGACGGGTGCGCAGCATTCTGATCAGCGCCATGACATCGGCAAAGACGTTCAGTGCCTGCACGAACGCAGCGAAGATCAGGAAAAGCGTTGCCGCAGCCCACCACGGCCAGACCGGCCAGGCCAGCACCCAGGTCTGGCGCCCGCTCAGATACATGCCTTCGGTGTAGGGGATGAACTTCCACGCCATCAGCCCGATCACCACCAGCACCACAACCCCGGCAAACAGTGTCAGAACCTGGTTCACCGTCTTCCCCAACAGCGATCCCAGCACTTCGACCGTAATGTTACGGCGTTGCGCGAGGTTGGCAGGGATGCACGCCGAGATCACCACCGCCATCACTACGGCGCTGACGTCGTTGACTCCATGGATCGGCGCGGAAAAGGCAGAGCGAAGCAGCGCATCCAGACTGGTCATGAGCGCCAGCAAGAGCAGCCCCGCGAATCCCAGCAGCGCGAGCCATTGCGTCGCGCGACGGGACAGTCGATCGAGTGCTTCCAAAGAGCATCTCCTCCCTGATTGATGCTATTTTGAGTGCCAGTCTTAGGAGCGGCGCTCAGTGGCGCTTACCGAAACCTGCCATCCGTCCACCCAGCGGACAGCGTTTCGGCGCGCGCTCAAACGGCGGCGCGGAGCCGGGCAATTTCGCCATTGCTCAGGTTCCCGACCAGATCGTGAGAAATTCTTGCCGCGGTTTCGAGCAGGTCTTTGCGGTACAGCTCAACAGCACGCGGGAATTTCAGAGACGTCGTGGACCAGATCAGCGTGACGCAGGCAAACACCCGGTCCTCGTACCAGATCGGGGCTGAAATACTGCCGGTCTCGGGCGTGAAATCGGCCATACGAAACCCAACGCCCATCTCACGCACCCGTTTGAGGATCATGTCCAGACTGCCGTCGGCCATCATGAAAGGCTCTTGTACGCCCGTCACTTCGCCCAGATATGTGAGCAATGATCGCCGCTCATCCTCTGGCATAAACGCCAGCATGACCCTGCCCGACGACGTCTCGAGCACCGGCAACTTCTTGCCGACCATGCCGTGATTGATCGAATACGGGCTGAGCTGATGCGTCGATTCCCGCACTTCCATGTGGTGATTGCGGAACGTCACCAGATCGAGCGGCCAGAGCACGCGCCGCCCCATCTCGATCATATGCGGCACGGCGATGTCGCACACCCAGTCTTCATCCCGGAACCCCGAGCTGAGCGATTTCACATGGAGCGTCGGCCGCCATTTGTTCGAGAAATGGTCGCGGGTAACCAGTCCCATCTCGGCAAGCGTCTCAAGCAACCTATACACCGAGGGTCGCGGGATGCCTGTTTCCTCGGCGATCTCGGACGGCTTGGTGCCGTTCAGGTGGTTCACCGCCTGCAGGATCGCGATCCCGCGCTGCAGCGATCTGATGGTCGATAAAGAAGAAATGGTGTGCCTCCCCCGTGCCGGATCAATGTCGGTTCAGGTCATTTTAGTATGGCGACAGCCTTCGTGCGGGTAAAGGAAATTTATACAGTAAGCTGTCTATTTTCCACCGGCGGGGTACCGGATCACGTGCCTTTGTCCCGATAACATTATGTTTAACCTGCGAATATACGTACCTGACACCGGTCACTTCCTGTGAGGCAAATAGCAACACTGTCCGCATAGCGAACATCTTCGAGATAGTACCTGCACCCTTGAGTTTGCGGTCCTAAACCTTGTCCGTGCAGCTTGGGCATTTAGCCGTGTGACCGGGGCTGCACCGCACCGGAAGGAGACCACGCATGTCCATCACGTCACTTGGCTATATCGGGATCAATTCCAGGCAGTTGTCTGACTGGGACGGCTTTGCGACCGACCTCTTGGGGATGCAAAAAGTCGATGGCGGCGGCTCGATGGGCCTGTACCGCATGGATGACCGCAAGCAACGCTTGATCGTGACGGGTGAAGGCGAAGAGAACCTTGCCTTCATGGGGTGGGAAGTGGACTCGCCCGCCCATCTTGATTCGCTGGCATCACGCCTGGAAAACGCAGGCGTTGCGGTCACGCAGCACGGAGTTTCGCTGGCCGATCAACGCCATGTGGCGCGACTGATCTCGTTCGAAGACCCCGACGGAAACCGGCTCGAGGCGTTCTGCGGGCCCGAAATTGCCAAAGACCCTTTCCTGTCCGGGCGGCCGATCTCTGGCTTCAAGACCGGCTCGTTGGGGATGGGGCATGTGGTCCTGCATGTCGCCAATGTGCAGGGAATCCTGCAGTTCTACCGCGACCTTCTGGGCTTCAAGGTCACCGATTATGGCCTGACCCCCTACCCGCTCTATTTCTTCCACGTGAACGGGCGACACCACAGCTTCGCCATGGTCGGATCGGGCCGCAAGGGTGTGCATCACTTCATGGTTGAACTGCTGCAACTGGACGATGTCGGCCAGGGCTATGACATCGCCAAACAGCGCGACGAGGGCATCGCCTATTCGCTGGGTCGGCACTCGAACGACCACATGATGAGCTTTTACACCAACACGCCGTCCAATTTCTTCGTCGAATACGGCTGGGGCGCGCAGGTTGTCGATCCGGCCACCTGGGAGCCGTTCGAAACAACCGAAGGCCCCTCGACCTGGGGCCATGAGCGTCTGCATCTGCCCGAGGACAACGCGGTCCGCATCAAGATGCGCGACATGCGCCACCAGACGGCCCGCGACGGCTTTCGCGCGCCGGACCCGCAGCCGAATTGTGCCTGGCTCGACAGCGTCGTGCGCGCTGAATAGCGCCACGCAATTCCTCAATCCTGACATCAAACAAGGAACGAACCCTTGCGACTTACCTCTCATGTCCTGCCGGATGGCACCCCCTCGTATGGTCGCGTCGATGGCGACCGGATCATCGACGCCGGCGCGGCACTGCGCGCAAAATATCCTGATCTCAAAGCAGTGCTGGCCGCCGATGCGATCGCAGCGCTGGAAAAAGCCGATGGCCCGGCTATCGCCGTGCGTGATGCCACCTTTCTTCCGACCGTACCCAATCCGGAGAAGATCATCTGCATCGGCCTCAACTACATGGGCCATATCAAGGAAACCGGGCGCGACAAGCCGACACATCCCTCGATCTTCACCCGCTATCCCCGCTCGCTGGTGGGGCACGGGCAGCCGATGGTGCGGCCCAAGGTCTCGGATAAGTTCGATTTTGAAGGCGAGATTGCGATCGTAATCGGCAAGGGCGGGCGGGCAATTCCGGCCGTGTCCGCGCTCGATCACGTCGCGGGCTACACGATCTTCAACGACGGCTCGATCCGCGATTTCCAGCGCCACACCACACAGTTTTGGGGCGGCAAGAACTTTGACCGCACAGGCTCAATGGGGCCGTGGATGGTGACTGCCGACGAGCTGGGCGATCCGACCGCGCCGCAGATGGAAACCCGGCTGAACGGCGCCGTGATGCAAAGCACCTCGGTCGGGGATCTGGCGTTTTCGATCGCCGATCTGATCGCCTATCTGTCGACCATCACCGAACTTGCGCCGGGCGACATCATTCCCACGGGCACCCCCAGCGGCGTCGGTCTGTTCCGCGATCCCCCGCTGTTCATGAAAGCTGGCGACCAGATCGAGGTCGAGATTTCCGGCATCGGCGTGCTGTCGAACCCGATCATCGACGAGGCCTAAGGCCCCCTCAAACTGACAGGAGGGCGTATGCCCAAAGCGATCACGGATGTCGCGATCATTGGCGGTGGGCCGGTCGGACTGACAGCCGCCAACCTTCTTGGCCACCTCGGCATCGACTGCACACTGTTCGAGCGCAACGAGACGACGTCGTTCCACCCGCGCGGCCATGTCGTCAACACCCGAACGATGGAGATTCTGCGCTCGGTCGGACTAGAAGAGGCAGTCAACGCTGCGGCGCTGCCACCCGAACGCCACGCAGGGATCGGCTTTGTCACCAGCCTCGCGGGGCATCTGATCGGCGTGATCGAGACGCGCGTTGATCCCGAGTGGAGCCGGATCGAGCAAAGCCAAAGCCCTGCGCTGAAGCGATCGTGCCCGCAGGACCGGTTCGAGCCGGTGCTGCGCGAGCATGCGAACCGCTACAACAGCGCCTCGGTGAACTTCGGCTACGCCATCACGCAAATGTCGCCGGACGATGAAGGCGTTGACCTGCACTGGCAGACCGCTGACGGCGCGACGGGCAAGACACGCGCCCGCTATGTCCTCGCTGCCGACGGTCCGCGCAGCGATGCGCGGCACGCGGTTGGTATCGGGATGCAGGGGCGCTCGATCGGGCAGCAAATCGGCATCTACTTTCACGCCGATCTGTGGGAGCTGGTCAAGGACCGACCGTATCTGCTCAATTGGATCTACAACGCAACCACGTCGGGTGTGCTGATCTCGCTCGATGGCCGCTATCGATGGACCTATAATTTCGGCTACCGCGAAGATCAGAGCCGAGAGGACTTTACCGAAGAACGCTGTCTTGAGCTGCTCAGGGCGGTGATCGGCACGCCTGAAATCGACATTGAGATCAAGAACATCATGCCCTGGCGCATGCAGGCACGCATTGCGGATCAGATGTCATCGGGCCGTGTCTTCCTGGCCGGCGACGCCGCGCATCCCCTGCCGCCGACCGGCGGGCAAGGCATGAACACAGGCATCGCGGATGTGCAAAATCTGGCGTGGAAGCTGAAGCTTGTCCTGTCGGGTAACGCACCTGAAAGCCTGCTCGGCAGCTATTCGACCGAACGCCGCCCCGTCGCGGATTTCAACGTCGAACAGAGCGCGCGCAATGCGCAAGCGATGGCGCGCAAGGGGCTGTCGGGGATGCTGGCCAATGACAGCGACCTGCTGGCCAATATCGAGGGTCCGGCAGGGGCCGAGAACCGTGCCAAGCTGGCCGAGGGTATCCCCGAGCAGCGCGCGCATTTTGACTATGCCGGGCAGACCTTCGGGTATTTCTACGACTCGGACTTGATCACCACCGATGGCACCCCGGCGCCCGAGATAGAGGTGGTGACCTATACTCCCACCGGCCGCCCCGGCCACCGCGCGCCGCATCTGCCGATACGCTATCAGGGCCGCGATCTATCACTGCTCGACCTGTTCACACTGGACAGCTTCACCGTGTTGCTGGGGCCGGACGCGGACGCGTGGCGCGGGGCTGCCGACGGGCTGGGCGACGATGCCCTGCCCCGGGTCCGGGTGTTTTCGGTCGGCTCCGGACAGGAAATCGACACGGACACCGCTGCTTGGTGCGCGCTCTATGGCGTGTCACCCAAGGGCGCTGTGCTTGTGCGCCCCGACGGGCATGTCGCGTGGCGCTCGGTTGGGCAGGGCGCGGAGGCGGACCTCAAGGCCGCGTTCAGCCGCGCCTCGGGCCAGATCGCGGCATTAACGACTGACACGAAGGCCAGAACTCATGCTGTATCCTGACATGCAAACCGCCGTCTGCATCACCGAAGCGGGCGGACCCGAGGTACTGGTACCGGCCACCGTCCCGGTGCCCGCCCCCGGCGCTGGGCAAGTGCTGATCCGGGTCACCGCAGCCGGGGTAAACCGCCACGACGTCCACCAGCGTGAGGCCGGGCGGCACAGTGACGGGCTGGCGATACCGGGGCTTGAGGTTTGCGGCACGGTGGTCGCACTTGGCGCCGATGTGACCGGTATCGACATGGGCGCGCGGGTGATGGCGCTTGTGCAGGGTGGGGGGTATGGACAATTTGTCGTGGCAAATGCCGCGCTGACCTTGCCCGTGCCCGACAGCCTGAGCGATGTCGAGGCCGCGGCGATCCCCGAGGCGGCTTTCACCACCTGGTGGAATTTCTTCGGCATGACGGGGCTGGAAAAGGGCCAGTTCGCGCTGATCCACGGCGGCACCAGCGGCGTCGGGCATATCGCACTGCAGTCCCTCTCGGCTTTGGGATACGCGATCCTCGCCACCTGCGGCAGCGCGCGCAAATGCGCCGCCGCGCGCGACTTCGGCGCGCTGGCCGCCCTGCCCTACTCTGCGCCGGATCTCGCCGCGCAGGTCATGGCGGCGACGGGGGGTCATGGCATCTCGGCGCTGGTCGATGTGTCAGCCGGTGCGCATCTGGATCAAGACCTTGCCATGATGGCCGCAGACGGCACCATCGCGCATCTGTCGGGCGGCGGCGGAGCGGCGATCAGCCTGCCCTTGCGCGACATAATGGCCAAGCGCATCCGCATCACCGGCTCGCTGCTGCGCCCCTCCCGCTGGCGCGCAAAGCGGAACTGGCCGCGATGATCCGCCGCGATCTGTGGCCGCTATTGGGCACCAAAGTCCGCCCGACCATTGCGGCGACCTTCGATTTCCGTGACGCCGCAGCCGCCCATAGCGAGATGGAGCGCAACAACCATATCGGGAAAATCATGCTCACCGTCGAGCGTCCATAACCTTCAGGAGACCGCGCCATGAAGCTCTACTACGCCCCCGGGGCCTGCTCGCTAGGCATCCATTTCCTGCTCGAAGAGATCGGCGTCGCGTATGACGCCGCGCGCATCATCATCAAGGACGGCGACCAGTTCAAACCCGATTACACCCGCATCAACCCCAAGTCCAAAGTTCCGTTGTTGCAACGCGATGACGGCAGCTACCTGACGGAATTCGGCGCCATCGCCCACTGGCTGGCGCATACTATAGGGACCGAAACGCTGAAAAGCGTCAGTTTTGAAGACGAGCTGCGCACGATTGAAACGCTCGATTTCGTGGTGGGCACGATCCACATGCAAGGCTTCTCTCGGCTGCTGCGGCCGCAGAAGTTCACGCCCAATGAGGCCGATCTGGACTGGGTTCGGCAGGCCGGGCGCGACATCGTCACAAACGGGTTTGTGCATCTGTCGGCGCAACTGGGCACGTCATCCTTTATCATGGGCGAGCGGCTCACGGTCGCGGATGCCGCGATGCTCTACACGCTGTTTTGGGGAATCGACCGTCTGGCGTTGCCCTTGCCGCAGAACCTGCAAGCCTATTACGCCCGGCTGTCCACCCGACCTGCAGCGGTCAAGGTCTTCATGGACGAAGGTCTCAAGTAGCTCAAAGCGCCCGCATCACTGCGGGCGCTTCTCAATCCAGCCGGGCGGGCAGATATTTGACCCGCCGGATCGGGATTGAGGATTCCAGCGACGCAACCCCGGGCAGCTTGGTCAACCGCCGGGTGAGGAAATGTTCGAACTCATTGAGATCGCGTACTGCAACGCGCAAGAGATAGTCGAAGCTGCCGGTCATCAGCCAGCAATCGACCACTTCCGGGCACAGGCGGACCTCGCGTTCAAAGGCCACCAGACGGTCATCGATCTGCCGGTCCAGCCGGACCGAGATGAACACGTTGAACGGAAATCCCAGCTTGCTCTCATCGATCCGCGCGCTGTAGCCGGTGATGAAACCGTCGGATTCCAGCCTGCGAATGCGCCGCGCGCAGGGGGATGGCGACAGGCCGATCCGCTCGCTCAGCTCTTGGTGGGTCAACCGCGCATCGCGCTGAAGTTCGCGCAGAATCCGCCGGTCAATGTCGTCGATGTCACCTGCCATCTGCGCTGGATTCCCCCAAGAAACTGTAAACAGGCGCTTACTATCAGCGCAATTGACCCGAAATCGCAAGCAAGAAGACCGAAATTCGCCGGTGCCATGCTATATCAAGGCACGAAAGGGAGACCGCCATGCGCACCGATCGCCACCACCTGAAAACCATTGAACAGCGCCTGCTCTGGCTGTCGCACTGGATGATCCACAACGCCAACCACCTGCGGCCCAAGGCCGACGGGATCAAGGTCGGCGGGCATCAGGCCTCGTCGGCGTCGATGGTGTCGATCATGACCGCGCTCTATGTCGCGACCCTGCGGCCCGAGGACCGGGTGGCGGTCAAACCCCATGCCTCGCCGATCTTTCACGCGCTGCAGTACCTGATGGGCCACCAGACGCGCGAGCGGATGGAAAAATTCCGCGGCTATGGCGGGGTGCAAAGCTATCCCAGCCGTACCAAGGATGTTGACGACGTGGATTTCTCGACCGGCTCGGTCGGGTTGGGCGTCGCGATCACCGCCTTTGCCGCGCTGGTGCAGGACTACATCCGCGCCAAGTCCTGGGGGGCCGACGCGCCGCAGGGGCGCATGGTGGCGCTGGTCGGTGATGCCGAGCTGGACGAGGGCAACCTCTATGAGGCCCTGCAAGAGGGCTGGAAAAACGATCTGCGCAATTGCTGGTGGATCATCGACTATAACCGGCAGTCGCTGGACGGGATCGTGCGCGAGGGGCTCTTCGGGCGGGTCGAAAAGGTCTTTGACGCCTTCGGTTGGGACGTCGTGCGGATCAAATACGGCGCGCTGCAACGCGCGGCCTTTGCCGAGCCGGGCGGTGACCGGTTGCGCGACTGGATCGACGCCTGCCCCAACGCCCAATACGCGGCGC
Organism: Pararhodobacter zhoushanensis; assembly: GCF_025949695.1. Lineage (NCBI taxonomy): Bacteria > Pseudomonadati > Pseudomonadota > Alphaproteobacteria > Rhodobacterales > Paracoccaceae > Pararhodobacter > Pararhodobacter zhoushanensis. Next base: position 386,827 of record NZ_JAPDFL010000001.1, read on the forward strand.
TGACCTATCAGGGCGGTGCGGTCTGGCGCAAACGGTTGATGGACGATCTGGGCGATCAGGGCGACGTGACGGCGCTGATCGAAAATCGCTCGGACGACGCGCTGGCCGATCTGATGGAGAACCTCGGCGGCAACTGCGTCGAGACGATGGCCGACACGTTCGACAGCATCACCCACGACCGGCCAACCTGCTTTCTGGCCTATACCATCAAGGGCTGGGGCACGCCGATCGCGGGCCACAAGGACAACCACGGCGGGCTGATGACCAAGACCCAGATGGGCGAATGGCAACAGCATATGGGCGTGCCCGAAGGACAGGAATGGGAGCCATTCGCGGCAGTCGAGGACGCGGGCGCCCTGCGCGACTTTCTGGGCAAGGTGCCGTTCTTCGCCAGATCCCCGCGCCGCTATTCGGACGCGCGGCTTGCCGTGCCGGCGATTGAGCTTTCCACCGAGCGCGAGATTTCGACGCAAACCGCGTTCGGCAAGATCCTCGATGACCTCGCCAAGGGCGACAGCGCGCTGGCCGAGCGGATCGTCACCACCTCACCGGATGTCACGGGCACCACCAGCCTTGGACCTTGGGTCAACCGGCGCAAGCTGTTCGCGCGCAGCGAGCAGTCGGATGCCTTTATCGAGCACCGCATCCCCTCGACGGCGAAATGGGAGTTCACCCCCAAGGGCCAGCATATCGAGCTGGGCATCGCCGAGATGAACCTGTTCCTGCTACTGGGCGCGGCCGGTCTGTCGCACGAATTGTGGGGCAAGCGGCTGATCCCCATCGGCACGGTCTATGACCCTTTCGTGCACCGCGGCCTCGATGCCCTGAACTACGCCTGCTATCAGGACGCGCGGTTCATAATCGTCGGCACGCCCTCGGGTGTCACCCTGGCCCCCGAAGGCGGCGCGCACCAGTCGATCGGCACTCCCTTGACGGGGATGGCGCAGGATGGGCTGGCATCGTTCGAGCCGGCCTTTGCGGATGAGTTGGCGGTGATCATGGCCTGGGCCTTCGATTACCTGCAACGCGACGGGGACGGTGTTGCGGACGAGCGCACCTGGCTGCGCGATGAAACGGGCGGCTCGGTCTATCTCCGGCTGACCACCAAGCCCTTGGAACAGCCGGGAAAACGGGGGAATGACGCGTTCCGGCAGGGCGCGGTGGACGGGGCCTATTGGCTGCGCAAACCGGGTCCCAATTGCAGCGTCGTCATCGCCTACCAGGGGGCCGTGGCCGATGAAGCCATCGCGGCAGCGGGCATGGCCGGCGAGCATCGGCGTGACATCGGTGTCCTCGCCGTGACCTCGGCCGACCGGTTGAATGCCGGGTGGACCGCCGCGCAGCGCGAACGCGCGCGCGGCAATGCCGGGGCGCTCAGCCATATCGAGCGTCTGATGGGCGACCTCGCGCCCGACTGCAGTCTGGTCACGGTACTGGACGGGCATCCGGCGACGCTGGCATGGCTGGGATCGGTCGCCGGGCACCGCACGATCCCGCATGGCGTCGAGCATTTCGGGCAAACCGGCTCGATCCAGGATCTGTACCGCCATTTCCGCATCGACCGCACAGCGTTGGTCGAGTCCATCGCGCAGCTGACCGCAGGGCGCCGGTTCCGATCAGGCGCATAGCGCCTCAACTGGACGACAGACCATCAACCTGAAGTTCTTGGCGACGACCCGCATCAGCAACCGCAAGGCAATCAGGGCACCGACGTCGAAGGGGGCCTTGTCGAACGTTGACCAGGCGTTGACAAGAACTGGGAGCGCAAAAGCCCGACTGTTTAGGTCGGGTTCCAAGCATTTGATATGTCGGGAAGTTTTGGTTGCGGGGGTAGGATTTGAACCTACGACCTTCAGGTTATGAGCCTGACGAGCTACCGGGCTGCTCCACCCCGCGCCGGGGAAGTCTGTTCGTGGTTTTATTGTATCGTTGATGAGAGTTTTGTTTTTCTGTTTCTTTTCAGGTTTGGCGGTGACCTACTCTCCCACGTCTTAAGACGCAGTACCATCGGCGTGACGACCCTTAACTGCCGAGTTCGGGATGGGATCGGGTGTTTAGCCATCGCTATTGCCACCAAACCAGAGAAGAAACAGAACCATCGGCTGCTTACGCAACTGTCTTTTGTCTATTTAGCTTTTGATCCAGTCTTGCTTTTACTGGATCAGATCAAGCCAATCGAGCCATTAGTACCGGTCAACTGAATGCATTGCTGCACTTACATCTCCGGCCTATCGACGTGGTGGTCTACCACGGCTCTCAAGGGAGACCTTGTTTTGAAGGGGGCTTCCCGCTTAGATGCCTTCAGCGGTTATCCTGTCCGAACATAGCTACCCAGCACTACCGTTGGCACGATAACTGGTCCACCAGTGGTCCGTTCACCCCGGTCCTCTCGTACTAGGGGCAACTCTTCTCAAGTCTCCTACACCCACGGCAGATAGGGACCGAACTGTCTCACGACGTTCTAAACCCAGCTCACGTACCTCTTTAAATGGCGAACAGCCATACCCTTGGGACCGACTTCAGCCCCAGGATGAGATGAGCCGACATCGAGGTGCCAAACGATGCCGTCGATATGGACTCTTGGGCATCATCAGCCTGTTATCCCCAGCGTACCTTTTATCCGTTGAGCGATGGCCCACCCACGTGGGACCACCGGATCACTATGGCCGACTTTCGTCTCTGCTCGTCGTGTCAGACTTGCAGTCAGGCTGGCTTATGCCATTGCACTCAACGACCGATTTCCGACCGGTCTGAGCCAACCTTCGCGCGCCTCCGTTACTGTTTGGGAGGCGACCGCCCCAGTCAAACTCCCCACCATGCATGGTCCCGGACCCGGATGACGGGCCGCGGTTAGACATCAAGAGTGCGAAGGGTGGTATCTCAAGGGAGGCTCCACCGGAACTGGCGTCCCGGTATCGATGCCTACCACCTATCCTGCACATCACAATCCTGATGCCAGTGCAAAGCTGGAGTAAAGGTGCATGGGGTCTTTCCGTCTAACCGCGGGTAGTGTGCATCTTGACACACAATTCAATTTCGCTGAGTCCATGTTTGAGACAGCGGGGAAGTCGTTACGCCATTCGTGCAGGTCGGAACTTACCCGACAAGGAATTTCGCTACCTTAGGACCGTTATAGTTACGGCCGCCGTTTACTGGGGCTTCAATTCAAAGCTT
>NZ_JAPDFL010000001.1:695000-845000 GCF_025949695.1 Pararhodobacter zhoushanensis
GATCGCGAGCGCGAAGCCAAGGAAAAAGGCGGCAAAGCCCGTGATGACGGTGGTCGTCGCGCTGGCAAGCTGACGCTGAATGCAGCGCTTAGTGGTGGTGAAGGCGGGCGTCAGCGCTCGATGGCCGCGATGAAGCGCAAGCAGGAAAAAGCCCGCGCCAAGGCGCTGGGTTACGGCCAGAAGGCTGAAAAGCAGGTGCGCGACGTGCAGCTGCCGGAAACCATCATCGTGCAAGAGCTGGCCAACCGTATGGCCGAGCGTGCGGCCGATGTGGTCAAGTCGCTCATGAAAATGGGCATGATGGTCGCCATGAACGAGCCCATCGACGCCGATACCGCCGAGCTGGTGATCGAAGAATTCGGTCACAAAGCCGTCCGCGTGTCGGATGCCGATGTGGAACAGGTCATCGACACGGTTCTGGACAAGTCCGAAGACCTCGTGACCCGTCCGCCGATCATCACGATCATGGGCCACGTTGACCATGGTAAAACCTCGCTGCTCGACGCGATCCGCAAGGCGAACGTCGTGTCGGGTGAAGCCGGTGGCATCACCCAGCATATCGGGGCGTATCAGGTGACCACGGATACCGGGGCGGTTCTGACCTTCCTCGACACGCCGGGCCACGCTGCGTTTACCTCGATGCGGGCGCGCGGTGCGAACGTGACGGATATCGTGGTTCTGGTGGTTGCAGCCGATGATTCGGTCATGCCGCAGACGATCGAGGCCATCAACCACGCGCGTGCCGCCAAGGTCCCGATGATCATCGCGATCAACAAGAGCGACAAGCACGGCGCTGATGCCAACCGCGTCCGCACCGAGCTGTTGCAGCACGAGGTCGTGGTCGAGGAAATGGGCGGCGACGTTCAGGCCGTCGAAGTTTCGGCCAAGACCGGCAAAGGTCTGGATACCCTGCTTGAAGCCATCGCGCTGCAAGCCGAGATCCTCGAACTGACCGCCAACCCGGGCCGTTCGGCGCAAGCCGCTGTTATCGAAGCCAAACTCGACGTGGGCCGCGGCCCCGTTGCGACGGTTCTGGTGCAGCACGGCACCCTGCGCAAAGGCGACATCTTTGTCGTCGGCGAGCAGTGGGGCAAGGTTCGCGCGCTGATCAACGATCAGGGCGAGCGGGTTGACGAAGCCGGTCCTTCGGTTCCGGTCGAGGTGCTTGGCCTCAACGGTACGCCCGGTGCCGGTGACGTTCTGAACGTCGCCGAAACCGAAGCGCAGGCCCGCGAGATCGCGGATTACCGCGAACAAGCCGCCAAGGACAAACGCGCTGCCGCCGGTGCCGCGACCACGCTGGAACAGCTGATGGCGAAAGCCAAAGCCGATCTGAGCGTGTCCGAACTGCCGGTTCTGGTGAAAGCCGACGTGCAGGGTTCTGCCGAGGCGATCGTTCAGGCGCTGGAGAAGGTCGGCAACGACGAGGTCCGCGTGCGCGTGTTGCACTATGGCGTCGGCGCGATCACCGATTCGGACGTTGGTCTGGCAGAAGCCAGCGGCGCGCCGATCATCGGTTTCAACGTCCGTGCCAATGCCACCGCCCGCAACTCGGCGTCGCAAAAGGGTGTCGAGATCCGCTACTACTCGATCATCTACGATCTGATCGACGACATCAAATCGGCGGCCTCGGGCCTGCTCAAAGACGAGATTCGCGAGAATTTCATCGGCTATGCGGAAATCCGCGAAGTCTTCAAAGTGTCCAACGTCGGTACGGTTGCCGGCTGTCTGGTCACCGAAGGTGTCGCCCGCCGTTCGGCTGGTGTCCGCCTGCTGCGCGACAACGTGGTGATCCACGAAGGCACGCTGAAGACGCTCAAGCGCTTCAAGGACGAGGTGAAAGAAGTCATCTCGGGTCAGGAATGCGGCATGGCCTTTGAAAATTACGAGGATATCCGCGTCAAGGACGTCATCGAGATCTTTGAACGCGAAACGGTCGAGCGCTCGCTCTGATCTGACCGCCAGAAAGACCAAGGGCCGGGGAGAAATCCCCGGCCCTTTTGCGTTGCCGCCGCTTGCCGAGTGCGCGGCGCAAGCATAGCGTCATCGCGCAACCCTTGTGTGCGGCTATCCCCATGACACTGTCCGAGCTTCTCACCTTCATCCTTGCGACGACGCTGCTGGTCACCTCACCCGGTCCCAACGGCGTGCTCATTGCGCGGATTGTGCCCGTCTCTGGCCGCGCTGCCGGGTTTGCGGCCATCGCCGGGTTCTTCACCGCCTTTTACATCCACGGCACGCTGTCGATTCTGGGTATCTCGATCATCCTGATGCAATCGGCGACGGCCTTCACTTTGGTGAAGCTGGCAGGCGCGGCCTATCTGTTCTGGGTCGGGACCAAATCGCTCTATGCCGCGTGGAAAGGCACGTCCGCGCTGGCCGCCGTGCCGCCAGCGCAGCGGGCGCGCAGCCTGCGCCGCGCCTATGTCGAGGGGCTGCTGACAAACGGGCTGAATCCCAAGGTGTCGATGTTCTATCTGGCGGTGTTTCCGCAGTTCATCCCGGTTGGCGCGCATCCGGTAGCGACAGCGTTCGAGCTGGTGTTCATCCACTCGATGATCAACGTGGTGTGGTTCAGCGCCATCGTCCTGCTGCTGTCGCGCCTGACTTCGATGACCCGCGGTGAGTCCTTTCAGCGTTGGCTCAAAGGGCTCACCGGGGTTGTGTTCATCGCTTTCGGGCTGAAGCTGGCGCGCTATCAGCCCGCATCCTAAGCGCCGTAAGGCACCCAGACCGTTTTCACCTGCACCGCGCGGCGCAGGAAGCTGCGCGATTGACCGGCCGGGCCGCTCCAGTCGCGCTGGCGCGCTTCGGTCCAGACGGGTTTGAGGTTCCCGGCGGACAGGGTTTCGGCCAGCCTGCAGGTTTCGGGTTCGGCAAAGACCCACAGCGCCGCCACATCGTCATGCTTGGCCAGCGTATCGGTCAGCTCGGCGCGCGGGCCGGTGACGATGTTGACCACGCCGCCGGGCAGGTCCGAGGTGTCGAACACTTGATACAGGTCCAGCGCCGGGACCGGGTTGGATTGCGAGGGCACGGCCACCACCCGGTTGCCCATCGCGATGGCGGGCAGGACGGTGCTGACGAAACCCAAAAGCGGCGCTTCCTCAGGGCAGATCACGCCCATCACGCCGAAGGGTTCCTTCAACGCCAGCGTGATATTGGCCGAGGCGGTGGAATGCACCCGCCCGTCGTATTTATCCGCCCAGGCCGCCCAGTAGAACGCACGCTCAACCGCCAGCGCGACTTCATCCTTTGGCCCAAGGTCTTTGCCGCGCGCGGCGATGTTTTCGGCCAGAAAATACAGCACTTGCGCACGGTTATGCCCGGTGACCTTGCTCCAGCCGCTGGCCTTGTGCGCCGCCTCAACCGCGTTGCGGATGTCCTTGCGGCTGCCCATGGGCACCTGCGCGCCCGGTACGGCATAGGAATACCCGCCATCCGGCCGCTTCTGCGCGCCGCCGATATAGAGTTTTCGCGTGCGGTCCACCGCGTCGCCCGTGGCCGAACCGGGCAGGGGTGACAGCGCCTCGGGGGCCTTGCGTTCCTTGCCGCTGGCCTCATCGCCGGTCAGATAGGCCAGCATCCCCTCGCGCGCGCCTTCACGCCCGAACCCTGATTCGCGCATGCCGCCGAAGGGCGCGTTGGCGTCGAACATGTTGGTGCCGTTGATCCAGACGACCCCGGCCTTGACTTGGCCCGCGATGTCCAGCGCGGTGGTGATGTTCTCGCTCCAGATGCTGGCGGCGAGGCCATAGCGGGTGTTGTTGGCCAGCTCGACCGCCTCGCCGGGGGTGCGGAACGTCATCAGCGTGACGATGGGGCCGAAGATCTCCTCGGTATGCGCGATGTTTGCGGCACCCAGATCGGTGAGCAGACCCGGCGGGCAGAACGAGCCCGGCCCCTCGGGCATCGGCGCTTGGTGCAGGATCGCCCCCTGCGCGATGGCCTTGTCCACAAGGCCGCGAATGCGCTCCAACTGGGTCGGGTGCACGACCGCGCCGATGTCGGTCGATTTGTCCAAGGGATCGCCCAGCCGCAGCTTGGCCATGCGCAGCTTCAGTCGGGCGGTGAAGCGTTCAGCCACCTGTTCCTGCACCAGAATGCGCGATCCGGCGCAGCAGACCTCGCCCTGATTGAACCAGATTGCATCGACAACGCCCTCGACAGCGGCATCCAGATCGGCCTCGGCGAAGACGATAAAAGGGGACTTGCCGCCCAGTTCCAGCGTCAGCGCCTTGCCGCTGCCGGCGGTTTCGCGGCGGATCAGGCGGCCCACATCGGTCGAACCGGTAAAGGCGATCTTGTCCACCTCAGCCGCGACCAGCGCCGCGCCCGTGCGCCCGTCGCCGGTGACGATGTTGACCACGCCCTTGGGCAGACCGGCCTCGACGCAGAGTTCGGCGAACAAGAGGGCGGTCAGCGGGGTGAACTCGGCCGGTTTCAGCACCACCGTGTTGCCCGCCGCCAGCGCGGGCGCGACTTTCCACGCCAGCATGAGCAGGGGAAAGTTCCACGGGATGATCTGCCCGCAGACGCCATGCGGGCGCATGCCGGGGAATTCATCGGCCAGCAACTCAGCCCAGCCCGCGTGGTGATAGAAATGCCGCACGGCCAGCGGTACGTCGATGTCGCGCGATTCGCGGATCGGTTTGCCGTTGTCGAGCGTTTCGAGCACCGCAAACAGCCGCTCGCGTTTCTGCATCAGCCGCGCCAGCGCATAGAGATAGCGCGCGCGCTGGCCGCCGGTCAGCTTGGCCCAGCCCTTGGCCGCAGCGCGGGCGGATTTCACCGCTTCCGCCACGTCGTCATCGGTGCCTTGCGTGACCTGCGCCAGTTCTGCGCCCGATGCGGGGTTGGTGACGGCGAATGTCTCACCCGGCTTGGTGAACGCGCCGTTGATGAAATGGCCAAACGCCCGGTCCTTCAACCAGTCCAGAGCGATGGCGGGTGATTCGGGCGCGGGGCCGTAATCCATGAGTGCGAGAGCCTCGGGTACAGTGGGCATGATGGCCTCAGGCGATGGCGTGACGGTGCGAGGCGGCATAGCGCCCGGTGACATGGTGTTCGAGCTGACGCTCGATATCGCCCAGCATCGACGAGGCGCCAAAGCGGAACAGGTCAGGCTCCAGCCACTCTCGGCCCAGCTCTTCCTTCATCAGGATCTGCCAGCTGATCGCGTCCTTGCCGGTCTTCATCCCGCCCGCTGGCTTGAAGCCGATCTTGACCCCGGTGCGTTCACCATAATCGCGCAGCGCGCGCACCATGGTCAGGCTGACCGGCAGCGTCGCATTGACGCCCTCTTTGCCGGTCGAGGTCTTGATGAAATCGGCCCCCGCCTGCATCGCCACCATCGAGGCGGCGTAGACATTGCTCAGCGTGACCAGATCGCCGGTGGCAAGGATGGCTTTCATATGCGCCTCGCCGCAGGCCTCGCGCATTATGGCGATCTCGTCATAAAGCGCTGACCAGTTGCCCTGAAACACATGCGCGCGGGTGATGACGATGTCGATCTCATCCGCACCTTGGTCCACGGCATAGCGGATCTCGGCCAGCCGCAGGTCCAGTGGCATCAGCCCGGCGGGAAAGCCGGTGGCGACCGAAGCGACGGGGATGCCGCTGTTGGACAGCGCGCGTTTGGCGGCGCCGACCATCGTGGGATAGACGCAGACCGCGCCGGTCTTGGGCATCTCTTGCAGCCCCAGCCCTTCGGCGATGCTGTCGGCGATCGGGCGGCGGGCCTTGGCACAAAGCCGGGCGACGCGCGCCTCGGTGTCATCGCCGGCCAGCGTGGTCAGGTCCATGCAGCGGATGGCGTTGACCATCCAGGCCGCCTGATGCTCTTTCTTCACGCTGCGCCGGGCGGTCAGCGTGGCTGCCCGACGCTCGGCAGCGGGGCGGTTGACCTGAACGCGGTCAAACCAGTCGGTCGTCAGGGGCAGTCCGGGATTGCGATCATGCGACATGGGGGTTTCCGACAACGAAAATCAGCCCAAGTATGCGCGGGGGGCGGCCATCGTGCAATCCCCACCCCTGACCGGTTGGTCAAATAACGCCGCTGTGCCTGCGACGCCAAAGCAAATTGACATCGCAGGCCTGCGCTCATAACCAAGCACAACGGTTGGAATTGGCCGAAAGGCCGGAGATGCCGATGACTGAGCTGCCCAAGACCCTGAGCTTCCGCATGCCGGCCGAAGCGTCGCCGCTGGGTTATCGCCAGCGGCCGTCGCGTCCGTTGCTGGAAGTCGACCGGCTGCGCAAAAGCTTCGCCCATGCCGACGCGGCTGCGGTCGAGCGGGTCTCGCTGGCCGTCGGTGAGGGCGAGCTCATGGCGTTGCTCGGCCCGTCGGGCTGCGGCAAGACCACGACACTGCGCATGATCGGCGGGTTCGAGCATCCCGACGAGGGCAGCGTGACCTTTGAAGGCCGCGACATCACCCAGTTGCCGCCCGAAGCACGCGGCATCGGCTTTGTGTTTCAGGATTATGCGCTGTTTCCGCATCTGAGCGTTCTGGACAACGTCAAGTTCGGCCTTCGCAAGCTGCCGCGGTCACAGGCGCAGGCGCGGGCGGAAGAGATGCTGTCGCTGGTCGGGCTGTCCGAACTGGGCAAACGCCGCCCGCACCAGCTGTCAGGCGGACAACAGCAACGCGTGGCACTGGCCCGCGCGCTCGCCGTCGCGCCCAAGCTGATCCTGCTGGACGAGCCGTTTTCGAACCTCGACGCCAAGATGCGCGTCGAGACCCGGCAGGAAGTGCGCAAGCTGCTGAAGGCGGCAGGTTCAGCCGGGATACTGGTCACGCATGATCAGGAAGAGGCGCTGGCGCTGGCCGACCGGATCGCGGTGATGGACCGGGGCCGGGTGGTGCAGGTCGGCACACCGGACGAGATTTACCGCAACCCGGTCAGCGAGTTCGTCGCCAATTTCATCGGGCGCTCCAACTTCCTGACCGGCACGGCGAACGGCATGCATGTGCAGACCGCCTTCGGCAATCTGCCCATGAGCCGGGCGGCGAACGGGGCGGTGACGCTGGCGGTGCGGCCCGAGCAGATCATGCTCGACGCTGATCCGACGGGCAAAGCGACGATTGTCGGGCGTGAGTTCCGCGGGCATGACCAGATCTATTGGGTACAAGAAGGCGAGAGCTGCCTGATCGTGATTTCAGGCCCCGGCCAGCAGCACACCATCGGCACCAAGGTGACGATGCGCATCTGCGATTGCGTGGTTCCGCTTACCTGAACACGCCTTGCTTTCGTTTAAGGCGAGTTTGCGGTACTCTTTGTGCAAAAGAAACGAACAGAGCAGGCCCTGAATGCAGATCCGTGCCGGACTATTCTGGCTGAGTGCCGCGTTGTCCCTGACCGCCCTGACCGCCGCTGCCGTTGAGCGGTCTCCGCGCCCGGTGGCGCGGCCGTCGCTGATTGCCGAGCCTGTCGTTGCGCAACTGGTGCAGGCGCGGGCCAATGATCCGGCGGTGCAGGCCTTGGCTCCTGACAGCAGCCGCCGCCCTGCGGCGCGGCCACGCACGCTGGCGTCGGCACCTGCCCCGGTTGCGGCAAGCGGCGAGTTCGGCGCATGGCTGCGCGGTTTTCGCACCCGCGCCCTGCGTGAGGGGATCTCGGCGCGGGTGTTCGACGCGGCCTTTGCGGGGGTCCGCCCGGACACCAGCACGCTGCGTCACGAAACCAGCCAGCCCGAGTTCAGCCGCCCGATCTGGGCCTATCTGGACAGCGCCGTGTCCGAGAGCCGCATCCGCAACGGTCAGGCGGCGCTGCGCGACCACCGCCGCGTGCTCGACGAGATCGAGGCACGCTATGACGTCGAACGCGAGGTGATCGTTGCCGTCTGGGGCATGGAAAGCGCCTATGGCGCGCTGCGCGGCTCGACACGGATCATCCCGGCGCTGTCGGCGCTGGCGATGGGCTCGCGCCGGGCGGATTTCTATGAACAACAGCTGATCGGCGCGCTGCGCATCATCCAGTCGGGCGATGTCGACGCCAGCCATATGGTCGGCAGCTGGGCCGGGGCGATGGGGCATACCCAGTTCATCCCGACCAGTTATCTGGCCTATGCTGTCGATTTCCGCGGCGACGGCGTGCGCGACATCTGGTCGGATGATCCGACGGATTCGCTGGCCTCGACGGCGGCGTATCTGGCAAGCCATGGCTGGCAACGCGGTCAGCCCTGGGGCGTCGAGGTGGTGATCCCGCGCAATTTCAACCCGCGTCTGGCCAATACGTCGCGCGATGCAGGCGAGTGGCGCTCGTTGGGGATCGAGCCCGTGCGCGGCGCGACGCTGCCGCGGTCGGGGGAGGCAACGCTGCTGTTCCCGGCGGGCTCACGCGGGCCGGCCATTCTGGCCTTTCAGAACTTCCGCGTCATCAAGCGCTATAACAACGCCGATGCCTATGCGATCGCGATTGGTCATCTGGCCGACCGGCTGCGCGGCGGCGGCGGCTTTGTCGGCGACTGGCCGCGCGACGACCGCCCGCTAAGCCTTGCCGAGCGCGAAGAGCTGCAACGGGTGCTGGCACGCTCGGGGCATTACGACGGGACAATTGACGGGCGCGTCGGGCAGGGCACGCTGGCGGCGGTGCGCGAGTGGCAATCGGCCAACGGGTTGCCGCCGGATGGCTATGTGTCGCTGGCACTGCTGCAACGGATGCGGCGCTGAGGGGTTTCGCCCTCAGGTCTTGACGCGTTGCGTCTCGCCTTCGGGCGACCGGGGCAGGGGGGCGTTGCCCCCCTCTTTGCTGCGCAAATTCACCCCCCAGGATATTTAAGGACAGATGATGGGCGAGGTCAGTCCGGGTCCGGGGGCGTGCCGAGTTCGGCAGCGAGGAAGCGCTCGAAGGCTTCGAGGTTGAGCGGTTCGAACTGGCCGAAGGCCTGCATCCACACCGAGGCGGCGCGCATGGCGTCGGGCTCGAGTTTGCACCATTTCACCCGGCCGCGTTTCTCCTGACTGATCAGCCCGGCCTCGGCCAGCAGGGCGAGGTGTTTGGAGATCGCGGCGAGGGAGATCGGGAAGGGCTCGGCGACGTCGGTGACCGCCATGTCATCTTCCAGCAGCATGGCAAGGATGGCGCGGCGGGTGGGGTCCGCAAGCGCCATGAAGACGATGTCGAGAGGATCGGGGCGCGGGATGGGGGTGCTCACGCTCTCAGCCGTAGCGGTGAGGAGGGGAGCGGTCAAGCGCGGCACGCGGGACATTCAATGAAATGGTTGAATGTGCAGGCGCGGCATCGGGAGTGTCCGAGTGCCCACGAACGCGTGAGGTAAATTGGAAAAATCGAGCAATATCAACGGCCTTAGGCCCGTCATTGGTTGTTGACTCTATGCCCCCCTGCTTCTAGGTTGCGCCGGACTGCTCTGAGGGGTTTCTGGATGAGCGAACCGACGGATCTGGAGCGACTGCGTGCGCTCGACGAGCGGCTCGCGAAGCTGAAAAAGGTGCAAGCACTCGATCTCAACGGCGTCGCAGAAGGTCACCGCATGGCGAACCACGCTTGGCGGATGGTCACCGAGCTTGTTGCCGGTCTGTTGATCGGCTTTGGCATCGGATACGGGCTGGATATGCTGTTTGGCACCATTCCCCTGTTTCTGGTGCTGTTCATTTTGCTGGGCCTTGCGGCCGGTGTTCGCGTGATGATGCGCACCGCTGCCGAGATCCAGCGCAAGACTGAAGAGACGGCGACGGCCGTCCGGAACGAAGGGGACTGACTGTGGCTGCAGAAGAGCATGGCGAAGGCCTGGCCTTCCACCCGATGGACCAATTCATCGTGCGGCCGCTGTTCGGCGACGGCGATGTGGGCGTGTTCACGATCACCAACGCCACGCTGTGGATGGCGCTGAGCGTTCTGGCTATTGCGTTGTTGTTCATCGTCGGCACCAAGGGCCGCGCGATCATCCCGACGCGGATCCAGTCGATTGCCGAGTTGGCCTATGGCTTCATCCACAAGATGGTTGAAGACGTTGCGGGCAAAGACGCGCTGAAGTTCTTCCCCTATATCTTCACCGTCTTCCTGTTCATCGTCGCCTCGAACTTCCTGGGCCTGCTGCCCAAGGCGTTCACGCCGACCTCGCATATCGCTGTCACCGCCGTTCTGGCGATCGGCGTGTTCCTGACCGTGACCATCGTCGGTTTCTACAAGAACGGCGTCGGCTTTCTGGGTCTGTTCTGGGTGTCGTCCGCGCCGCTGGCGCTGCGTCCGATCCTGGCCCTGATCGAGATCATCAGCTACTTCGTGCGTCCCGTCAGCCACTCCATTCGTCTGGCCGGCAACATGATGGCAGGCCATGCGGTGATCAAAGTGTTCGCTGCCTTCGCGCCGCTGATCCTGATCTCGGGCATCGGTATTGCCGTGACCCCATTGTCCATCATCGCCATCACCGCGATGTACGGGCTCGAAATTCTCGTGGCCTTCATTCAGGCCTACGTGTTCACCATCCTGACCTGCGTCTACCTCAAGGATGCGCTGCATCCGCACCACTGAGGTCGGGTTCTCCAACTCTGCTAATTCCAAACTAGGAGCTGTAAAATGACTGGCGATATCGTTCAAATGGGTGCGTACATCGGCGCTGGCCTGGCCTGCATGGGCATGGGTGGGGCAGCTGTGGGTGTGGGCAACGTTGCCGGCAACTTCCTGTCGGGCGCTCTGCGCAACCCGTCGGCCGCCGCTGGCCAGACCGCTACGCTGTTCATCGGCATCGCGTTCGCCGAAGCGCTGGGGATCTTCTCGTTCCTCGTTGCGCTCCTGCTGATGTTCGCAGTCTGATCCTGACACGCCCGTGATCCTTACGGCCGGGTGGGTCTGACGACCTGCCCGGCGGATTCGGTCAATCAGGAGGACGCCCATGTCTGCAGAAACCGCAGCCGAGCAAATCGCCGAACACGGCGCCGAGCACGGTGCCACTGCCGCGGGTCATGCGACCGAGGCGGCCTCGGGTGGTATGCCGCAACTCGACTTCGCAACCTTTCCGAACCAGATCTTCTGGCTCGTGGTGGCGCTTGTCGTGCTCTACTTCATTCTCTCGCGCGTGGCGCTGCCCCGGATCGGATCGGTTCTTGCCGAACGTACCGGGACCATCACCAACGATATCGCCGCTGCCGAGAGCTTCAAGACGCAGGCCGCCGAGGCCGAGGCAGCCTATCACAAGGCCCTCGATGACGCGCGCGCTGCTGCTGCCAAGGTGATCGAAGACGCCCGCGCCGATATCCAGAAGGATCTCGATGTGGCGATTGCCAAAGCGGATGCCGAGATTGCCGCGCGTACCGCGGAATCCGAGGTTCGCATCGGCGAAATCCGCGACAGCGCGGCCGAGGCGGTTACGACCGTCGCCAAGGACACCACCAAGGAAATCCTGGGTGTGTTCGGAGTCAAGGCTGATGCCCGTTCGGTGACCGCTGCTGTATCGAGCAACCTGAAAGGGGGTGCCGCATGATCCGGTTTCTTTCCCTGATCCTGGTCGTTGCCGCGTCGCCGGCGATGGCTGCCGGTTGGTCGATCTCGCTGCGCAACACCGACTTCGTGGTGTTGCTGGCCTTCCTGCTTTTCGTCGGCGTGCTCTTGTACTTCAAGGTTCCCAGCCTGCTGGCGGGCCTGCTGGACAAGCGCGCTGCGACGATCCGTGCCGAGCTGGATGAAGCCCGCAAGCTGCGCGAAGAAGCGCAGGAGTTGCGTGCCTCGTTCGAGCGCAAGAAGGCCGAAGTCAAAGAGCAGGCTGACCGCATCGTTGCCAAGGCGAAAGCCGACGCCGAGCAGGCCGCTGCGCAGGCGCGTATCGATCTGGAAGCCTCGATCGCCCGCCGTCTGCGCGGTGCCGAGGAGCAGATCGCGTCGGCCGAGGCTGCTGCGGTGAAAGAGGTTCGCGATACGGCGATTGCGGTGGCCATTGCGGCGTCGCGTGATCTGATCGCCAAGAACCTCAGCGCCGAGGATGCCAACAAGCTGATCGAAGACTCGATCGCAACCGTGGATGCGCGTCTGCACTGACCGCGCTCTGATGTTGCCCGAAAGGCCCCGCTCGCGCGGGGCCTTTTCGTTTGCGTAGGTCGGGGTTCACCCCGACTCTCTCACTGTCTTTTCAAACTATCCGCGACGCGGAAGCCGTCCGGCACCCCGTCTTCGCCGTCCAACAGCAGATCCGCTGCCAGTTCAGCCAGTTTTGGCGCCATGCCGAAGCCGATCTTGAACCCGCCGTTCAGCACATAATGCCCCGGCCTGCCCGGCCATTCCCCCAGCATGGGTGCGCGCGACCGGCTGCGAGGGCGCACCCCAGCCCAGCGTTCAAGCAGCGGCGCGTCAGCCAGATCGGGGCAGAGCGCGCGGGTGCGGGCGATCAGGTCATCAAGCTGTGCGTCGGTGGTGTCGGGTGCGTTGTAGTCACGCTCTGACGTTGAGCCCACAGCAACGGTGCCATCCGCATGGGGGATGATGTGCAGCGCGTCCGCGAAGAGCTGAGGCGCGTCGCGAAAGTCGGCACGGAACAGGGCCGCCTGACCTTTGACCCCGTTGCCGAGAGCCTGACCGAGATCCGCCCCCAATGCCTCAAGCCCCTGCACACCCGTCGCCCAAAGAACCCTCCCTTCGGGCGCAACCGCGCCACGCTCGACCACCACACCCTTGCTCGCCAGCGCCGCGACCAATGCCTCGGCCGCGCCGCGCGGGCGCATCCGGGCGGTGAGTGTGTCGTGGATGATCAGGCCGGTGGGTGATGAAAGCCGCATCCCCGGAACGCTGCCCACCGGCACCACGTTCCAAACCGCCAGCCCCTGCCACAGATCCTGTGCGTTCTGCCCGCGCTCGACCGCCCGCGCCACCGCAGCCTCATCCGCCAGCGGCTGCACGCGCCCGGTGCGCGCATAGCCCGGATCGCGCCCGCCGGACTGCGCCACATCGCGCCAGAACGCTTCGGCCATCATCAGGCTGTCAAACTGGAACGCCTTCTTGGCATTCCACTGCTCGGGCACATGCGGTGCCAGCGCGCCGACGATCCCGCCCGACGATCCTGCGCCAACGCGCACCGCCTCGATCACCCGGACCGAGGCCCCGCGCCGGGCCATCGCCCATGCGGCTGTCAGGCCAAAGATGCCCGCGCCCATCACCGTGATTTGTGCCATTGCCTTTCCCTCGCCTGCGCGTAAAGGTCACCCGTTCCTAATCCTTCACACGCGTATGAACCAGCCCAGCCTGACATGGACCGACGCCGACACGCCGGTCGCCACCGCCTTTGATGACCCCTATTTTACCGGGGGGCTGGAAGAGACCAATCATGTCTTTCTGGCAGGCAATGGATTGCCCGAGCGTCTGCGCGACGGGTTCCACGTCGCCGAACTGGGCTTTGGCACCGGGCTGAACCTGCTGGCCCTTGCGCATGTCTGGCAACCGGAGGGAACGCTGCATTTCACCTCGTTCGAGGCCTTCCCGATGGCTGCCACCGACATGGCCCGCGCGTTGGCACCCTTTGGCCTGCCGCAGGCCGACGCCTTGGTCGCGCAATGGGCCGCTGCCACCGGGCCGGTGCGCGCGGTCAACCTGCCCGGCATCAAGGCCCGGATCCACATCGGTGACGCCCGCGAGACACTGCCCGACTGGCCGCATGTCGCTGACGCGTGGTTTCTGGACGGCTTCGCCCCCGCCCGTAACCCCGAACTGTGGAATGAAGCCCTGATGGCGCAGGTCGCGCGCCACACCGCGCCGGGCGGCACCGCAGCCACGTATACCGCCGCAGGCCATGTCCGCCGCGGGCTTGAGGCCGCAGGCTTCACCGTGACCCGCCAGCCCGGTTTCGGGCGCAAGAAACACATGACCACCGCCAGGATGCCCCAATGACCACCCGTCAGAACACCACCCTCGGCGTCTGGCTGATGGTCGCCGTTACGTTGATCTTCGCTCTGCAGGATGGCATCTCGCGCCATCTGGCCGGGGAATACAACGTCTTCATGGTGGTGATGATCCGCTACTGGTTCTTTGCCACCTTCGTCATCGTCCTTGCCAGCCGCATGGCGGGCGGGTTGCGCAATGCGGCGCGCTCGCGCGCACCAAAGACGCAGATCTTTCGCGGAGCCTTGCTGGCGCTTGAAATCTTCGTGGCGATCATCAGCTTTGTCTGGCTGGGTCTGGTCGAGGCTCACGCCGTCTTTGCCACCTATCCGCTGCTGATCGCCGCGCTGTCGGGGCCGGTGCTGGGCGAGAAAGTCGGCTGGCGGCGCTGGGTCGCGATCGGCATCGGCTTTGTCGGCGTGCTGGTGATTCTGGAGCCGGGCTTTGGCGTGTTCAAGCCCGAGGCGCTGATGGCCGTCCTCGCCGCCTTCATGTTCGCGCTGTACGGCCTGTTGACCCGCTACGTCTCGCGGTTCGACTCAAGCGCTGTGAGTTTTTCTGGACCGGCGTTACCGGCGCGGTGGTCACCACTGCCGTAGGCATCTGGTTCTGGGAGCCGATGATCGGCAGCGACTGGGCGTGGATGGCGCTGCTCTGCGTCACCTCGGTCACCAGTCATTTCCTGCTGATCCGCGCGTATGAGGTTGCCGAGGCCTCGGCCATCCAGCCGTTCGCGTACCTGCAACTGGTCTTCGCCAGCACCATCGGGATCACCATCTTCAACGAAACACTACGCCCCAACGTTGCCGTCGGGGCGGTGATCGTGGTCTGCGCCGGGCTGTTCACCCTGTGGCGCGCGCGGGTGGCGGAAGCCCGGCCTTAACCGCTGGTGCAGAGCTGCTCGGCCAGCGCGCCAAAGGCACGGTAGCGGGCCCAGAATTCATTGTCCGCCCGCGTCGGCGACATGCGCACGGTCTGTGCTTCATCGGGATCGGTGAAAAAGCGCGCGGCGCGGCGCTGCTCTGACCGGGTCAGCGTGCGATCGGCGGCGGCGTCGATGCAGCGGCACAATTCGCGGTTCGACTGACGACGTTCCGAGTCATTGCAGGCGCGCTCGACCGGGCCAGCAACAGCGGTGGCCGGAGCCAAGGTTACAACCGCAAGAAATGCGGCGCTCAACAGATATTTCATAGATGCCTCGTTCAGGAGTGCAGCCCTTGGCAGGCCGTCTTAACAACGCGTTATAACACTACGTTAAATATACCAAAAATACGATATCGGGACAACCGCTAGCACTGGTATCGGCGGGTTTCCCCGCCGCAAAATCAGGGTGCTGTGTGATTGCGCGCGAATCGCCCTCTGCTACTCTTACCCTAACATCGGGGGGCACCATGGCGGATTGGGACTATATCATCGTGGGCGCGGGCAGCGCCGGGGCCGTGCTGGCCAACCGCCTGAGCGCCAGGCACCGGGTGCTGTTGCTCGAGGCCGGGGGCAGCGACAATTACCTCTGGGTGCATATCCCCGTCGGCTATCTCTACTGCATCGACAACCCTCGCACCGACTGGCAACTGCGCACCGCGGCCGAGCCGGGGCTGAACGGCCGCTCGCTGCTCTACCCGCGCGGCAAGGTGTTGGGCGGGTGCTCGTCGATCAACGGCATGCTCTATCTGCGCGGACAGGCGGCAGACTATGACCAGTGGCGGCAGGCGGGGAATACCGGCTGGGGCTGGGACGACGTGTTGCCGTTCTTCAAGAAGCACGAGGATTACGCGGCAGGCGAGCCGGGTGAGATGCACGGCACCGGCGGCGAGTGGCGGGTCGAGAACCAGCGGCTGCGCTGGGATATCTTGGATGACTGGGCGAAGGCGGCGCAAGAGGTCGGCATCCCGGCGGTCGAGGATTTCAACACCGGCGATAATGAGGGCGTGGCCTATTTCAAGGTCAACCAGCGCTCGGGCTGGCGCTGGAACACGGCCAAGGCGTTCCTGCGCCCGGCGCGGCGCTCGGGCAATCTGCAGATCCATACCGGGTCGCAGGCGACCGGGCTGATCTTCGACGGCACCCGCTGCGTCGGCGTGCGCTATCTGCGCGATGGTCAGCCAACCGAAGAGCGCGCAGCGGCCGAGGTGATCGTGTCGGCAGGCTCCATCGGCTCGACCCAGTTGCTGCAACTGGCAGGGATCGGCCCGGCCGAGCGGCTGCAGGCGCTGGGAATCGCGCCGCGACAGGACTGCGACGCCGGGGAGAACCTGCAAGACCACCTGCAACTGCGGCTTGCCTACAAGGTCACCGGGGGCAAGACACTGAACACCATGGCCAATTCGCTGGTCGGCAAGGCCATGATTGCGGCGCAATACGCGCTGATGCGGTCCGGGCCGATGTCGATGGCACCCAGCCAGCTGGGGGCCTTTGCCCGTTCTGGCCCTGATGTTGACCGTGCGGATCTTGAGTACCATGTCCAACCGCTGAGCCTCGACGCCTTCGGCCAGCCGCCGCACGCCTTTCCGGCGATCACCGCCAGCGTCTGCAACCTGCGTCCCGAAAGCCGCGGCCATGTCCGCATCGGTTCGAAAGACGCGCGGGAGGCGCCGGTCATCGCGCCCAACTACCTCAGCGCCGCCGCCGACCGCCGCGTGGCTGCCGCGTCGATCCGCCTGACCCGGCGGATCATGGCGGCGCCGGCCATGGCGCGCTACAAACCCGAAGAGTTCAAGCCCGGCCCGCAGGCGCAAAACGAAGATGACCTGATCCGCGCCGCTGGCGAGATCGGCACAACCATCTTTCACCCGGTGGGCACCTGCCGCATGGGCACCGACCCGCGCGCGGTGGTGGCCCCGGACCTGCGGGTGAACGGCGTGCAGGGGCTGCGGGTGGTGGATGCGTCCGTGATGCCGACCATCCCGTCGGGCAACACCAATTCGCCCACCCTCATGATCGCCGAAAAAGCCGCCGCGATGATTTTGGCCGGGTAGAGCGGGCACCCACCCCCACGGCAGAGTCAACTGAGCAGAGCGGCGCAGTTAACAAAGCGTTAAAGCCGCATTTTCTGTCTGAAAATATCCTCGGGGGGTGAATTCGGCGCCAGCCGAAGAGGGGGGCGGAAAGCCCCCTTGCCCGGCCTTACAGGGGAAGTCCGGCGAAGGTCTTGAGCTGGTTCATCACGATCTGGCTCTGCACCCGTGACACCGCAGGGTGGGGCAGCAGCCGCTCGTGGATCAGCACGTTCAGCGCCCCAAGATCCGCACACCAGACGCGCAGCAGGTAATCGGCCTCGCCGGTCAGGCTCCAGACGCTGACCACCTCGGGCAGCGTGCCCAGCAGGCGCTCGAAGCTTTTGGCGCGGTCGGGGGTGTGGGTGGCCATCTGCACCTGCACAAAGGCCTGCACACTCAGCCCCACCCGGGCCGGGTCCAGCCGGGCGGCATAGCTGAGGACATAGCCCTCGGCCTCGAGCCGGGCGCGGCGGCGCGCGGCCTGGCTGGGGGACAGGTTGATGCGCGCGCCAAGTTCTTGCGCGGTGAGCATCGCGTCGGTCTGGATCAGCGCCAGAATGCGCGCATCGGTTTCGTCGATCATGACATTCCATCGCATCAAAGTGGTGAAATCCGCATTTCACGCGCATCTCTGCCGGCCACACTGCCCCAGTTCGCGCCCCGCGCGCAAGCCATGCGCCCTAAGATGCACCCAACACGCATCATAGGAGAACGTCATGGGCCCCTTCCCGCATAACGCCCCGCGCGCCACGATCAGCGACAGCAACCCCGCCGGCACCGACGGGTTCGAGTTCGTCGAATTCGCGCATACCGAGCCGGAAACGCTGCGCACCCTCTTCGCCAGGATGGGTTATGAGAAGGTCGCGACCCACAAGACCAAGGCGATCGAGCTGTGGCAGCAGGGCGACATCACCTATGTGCTGAACGACGAACCCGGCAGCCACGCCCGCGCCTTTGTTGACGAGCACGGCCCCTGCGCGCCCTCGATGGGCTGGCGCGTTGTCGATGCGCAGCACGCCTTTGACCACGCTGTCGCCAAGGGTGCCGAGCCCTACACCGGCCCCGGCAAGACCATGGATGTGCCCGCGATCAAGGGGATCGGTGGCAGCCTGATCTATTTCGTCGATCAGTATTGGGATGCCTCGCCCTATAACGCCGAATTCGACTGGGTAGAGACGGCGCATCCGCAGGGCGTGGGCTTCTTTTATCTCGATCACCTGACCCACAACGTCCACAAGGGCAACATGGACGTCTGGTTCAAGTTCTACGGCGATCTGTTCAACTTCCGCGAGATCCGCTTTTTCGACATCGCTGGCAAATTCACCGGCCTGACCAGCCGCGCCCTGACCTCGCCCTGCGGTCGCATCCGCATCCCGATCAACGAGGATCGCGGCGAGACCGGGCAGATCGTCGAATACCTCAAGCGTTACAAGGGCGAGGGCATCCAGCATATCGCCGTCGGTTCCGAGGATATCTACAGCGCCACCGACGCGATTGCCGAGCGCGGCATCAAGTTCATGCCCGCCCCGCCGCATGCGTATTACGAATTGAGCAAGGACCGCGTCACCGGGCATCAGGAACCGCTGGATCAGATGGAAAAGCACGGCATCCTGATCGACGGTGAAGGCGTGGTGGATGGCGGCGAGACGCGCATCCTGTTGCAGATCTTCTCCAAGACCGTGATCGGGCCGATCTTCTTTGAATTCATCCAGCGCAAAGGCGATGACGGCTTTGGCGAGGGTAACTTCAAGGCGCTGTTTGAATCCATCGAGCAGGATCAGATCGAGCGCGGCGTCCTGAAAGCCAGCTGATCGGGCGGGGTGCAGAGGGTCTGTGTCCCTTAGCCTCTGCGCCCGTTCACCCGCTGACGATCTTTATGTTTGATTTCTGAAGCAAGTCAGGCATCCTTTCCCCAGCGTCGGAACAACCGACGGCAGAGCGACGGCTCTGACACGATAAAAGTCCTTGGGAGGATACCTTATGCTGAAGACCCTGACCCGCGTCGCCGCGGTGGCTGTTGCCATGTCTGCGCCCTTTGCGGCGACTGCCCAGAACACGCCGCGCGCCTATGTGCTGACCACTGCCGGAACCGGCGGCACCTATTATCCGGTCGGCGTGGCGCTGGCGACGCTGGCCAAGATCCATCTGCAAAACTCGCAAGGCATGGACATGTCGGCGATCTCGTCCGCCGGATCGGGCGAGAACGTCGTGCTGATGCGCGACAATCAGGCGCAATTCGCCATTCTTCAGGGTCTCTTCGGCGCTTGGGCCCGCAACGGCACCGGCGCGCTGGAAGAGGCCGGGCCGCAGGAAAACCTGCGCTCGATTGCGTTGCTCTGGCCGAACGTCGAGCATTATGTCCTGCGCACGTCGATGGCACCGACCGGCACCGTCGCCGATCTGCAAGAGTTCAGCGGCACCTTCAGCCTTGGCGCGCGCAACTCGGGTAACGAGTTCTCGAACAAGTTCATGCTGGAGAATTTCGGCATCGACTGGACCCAGTGGAATCAGGTGTATCAGGGCTTTGGCCCCTCGGTTGACGGGATGATCAACAGCACCATCGACGGCACGATCATCGGCTCGGGCGTTGGCGTCAGCACGATGACGCAGGTTGCGGCGCAGATGGGCGATGATGTCACCTTGCTGAACATCACCGACGAGCAGATGGCGGCGATGGATGGCGGCGCGGGGCTGTATTTCCGCTTCACCATTCCGGGCGGCACCTATCCGGGTATCGACGCCGATACGCAGACCATCGCGCAGCCGAACTTTCTGGCGGTGAATGCCGATGTGCCCGAAGAGGACGTCTATCTCTTCACCCGCACGATTTATGAAAACCTCGCCTTCCTGTGCAACATCCACCGCGCGACCTGCGACATGTCGCTGGACAATGCCATGTCGGGCCTGCCGCTGACCCTGCATCCGGGTGCCGCGCGCTACTATGAAGAGGCCGGGCTGACCATCCCCGCCAACATCGCCCCCGTCGCCGAGTGACCGACGCTCACCGCTGACGCTGAGCCGCCGCGCGTTCCCCGCGCGGCGGTGTTTGTGCTTACCGCGAGGGTGCCATGTCCCGATCTCCCGATGCCGCCGCTCCCGCTGTCAATGAGGCGCTCGATACCGGCGAAGAAGTCAATCTGCGGATGCGCCCGGCGGGTAGCCTGCCGGGGCGTGTCGCCTTCTGGTTCGGCGTCGCGCTGTCGCTGTTCCACATCTGGATGAACACGCTGGGCACCTGGCCCGAGCTGTGGCAGGCCTGCTTCCATTTCGCGGGTTTCGGCTTTCTGTGCGCGCTGCTCTATCCGGCTTTCACCGCGACGACCGACCGCGGCAGGCGCTGGGTGCTGGGGCTGGACGTGGTGCTGGGCCTCGGCGCGCTCTCGCTGTTCGCTTATCTCTATTTCAACGAGTTGAGCTTTTATTCCCGCCAGCAAACCACCGGCTTTGCGTGGTATGACTGGCTGTTCACCGGCATTGCGCTGCTGCTTGCCATCGAATTCACCCGCCGCACGACGGGCTGGGTGATCCCGATCCTGATCATCCTCAGCTTTACCTATGTCACCCTGTGGGGCCGCTGGGTGCCCGGGATGCTGACCTTTGCCGGGCTGCGCTCGGACACCATGCTGTTTCGGATTTTCTATACCGATGACGGGATGTTCGGCACGGTCGGGCGGATCTCGTCATCCTATGTGTTCATGTTCATCCTGTTCGGCGCCTTCCTGCTGCGCTCGGGTGCCGGGCATTTCATCATCGACTTCGCGCAGGTGCTGGCGCGGCGGATGGTCGGTGGGCCGGGACTGGTGGCGGTGATCGGCTCGGGGCTGATGGGGACGATATCGGGCTCGGCGGTGGCCAATACGGTCAGCACCGGCACCATCACCATCCCCTTGATGAAACGCGCCGGCATGCCCGCGCAGACCGCCGCGGCGACCGAGGCCGCGGCGTCGACCGGCGGGCAGATCATGCCGCCGATCATGGGGGCGGGTGCCTTTGTGATGGCCTCGTTCACGCAGGTGCCCTACCTGACCATCGCCGCCGTGTCGGTGATCCCGGCGATTCTGTATTTCGTGTCGATCGCGTTCTACGTCCGCATCACCGCCAAACGCCTGAACCTGAAACCGCAGACGGACGAGGTCACCAAGACGCTGGGACAGGTGCTGCGCGAGAATGGTCTGGCGTTCTTTGTGCCCATCGGCGTGTTGGTCGGGCTGATGATCTGGGGCTATACCCCGACCTACGCCGCCGGTTTCGCCATCCTTGCGGTGATCGTGGCCAGCTGGCTGACCAAGAACCCGATGGGGCCAAGGGCGGTGCTGGAAGCACTGGCACTGGGCGCGCGCAACATGGTGATGACGGCGGTGCTGCTGATCGCCATTGGCGTGGTGATCACGGCAGTGACGCTGTCGGGCGTCGGCAACACGTTTTCACTGATGATCGACGAATGGTCCGGCGGCTCGGTGCTGATCGCGATCATGCTGATCGCGCTGGCCTCTTTGGTGCTGGGGATGGGGCTGCCGGTGACGGCGGCCTATATCGTTGTCGCCACGCTCAGCGCGCCCGCATTGGCCGATATGATCCTGCGGTCCGAGGTGATCGACATGATCGCCATGGGCACGATCGGGCCGGGTCCGGGGGCGATGCTGATGCTGGGCTCGCCTCAACACGCGGCGGCGATCGGGCAGCCGATGGATGCGGCGCTGGCGGCGCAGATCCTGTCGGCGGCACCCATCGAGTTCAGCCGGATGATCACCGAACAATCCCTCGCCCCGCAGGCGATTACCGCCGCATTTCTGGCGGCGCATCTGATCGTGTTCTGGCTGTCGCAGGACAGTTCGGTCACACCGCCGGTCTGCTTGACCGCCTTTGCTGCTGCCGCGATTGCCGGGTCGCGACCGATGGCGACCGGGTTCACCGCGTGGAAGATGGCCAAGGGGCTGTATATCGTGCCGCTGCTCTTTGCCTTTTCACCGCTTCTGTCGGGGACAATCTGGCAGCAACTGGAGATCGCGCTGTTCACCATCGCGGCGCTCTACGCTTTGGCAGCGGCGTTCGAGGGGCATATGGAAGCGCCGATTGGCTGGCCGATGCGCGTGGTGTTGCTGGGCCTGTGCGCGGTGCTGATCTGGCCGGTGCAGGAATGGGAGCATTACGCGGCGCTGGTGGTGTTTGGCGTGTTGCTGGCGTGGAACGTCCGGCAGGACCGCGCGGCGGCGTAGGGCGAGGGGCTGCTCGCCCCTCGCGCTCCCTCGCCAGAGGGGGAGCACGCTCCCCCTCTGGACACCCCCCGTGGATATTTGAGGACAGATGATCGCGCGGACCGTCGTGAGATCCGTCAGGGGCGCAGATAGGCCCAGCCTTGTTGCTGCAGCTCAATCAGATGGACCGCGCCCGAAGGGACAATCTGTGCCTCGGGCATCAGGGAAATGTCATGTCCTGCCTGCCGCTGCATGCCTTGCAGCGTGTTGTTGCAGGCCTGAAAGCTGATATTCTCGTGCTCGAGCGACATCTGGCTGATGCGGTCCGCCACCGGTGAGGTATCGGCGCGCAGCATGTTCAGGCCGGGGCCATAGGTGACGATCTGGATCTCGACCTCTTCACCCTGTTCTTCGTAATACTGGATGATGTTGTTGGCGTTGTTGAGCACCATGTTCATGCGGGCGGGGTCGTTTTCGTCCAGATGAATGGCGACGCGGTTGACCTCGGCCAGAGCGGCGAGCGGGGCAAGAATGAGCAGCGCGGCCAGGCCTGCGCCGCGCAGGGCGGTGGTGATCATGGGGTGTGTCCTCCCGTGGGTGATACGCGTCCTCCCAAAACGCGCGGGGCCGATGCGGACCCAGTCGCAGGATAGGCACGCGAGGGCGCGTTGCGCAATAAAGAGATGCGCATATGCGAATGCACTTGGTCAGACCGGCCGCTGGTAGGTGATTGACGTCGGGCGGTCATGGCCCGCATGTGCGGTGCGGTCGGTTTCCGCGAAGCCCATCGCCTGAAACGCGGCCTGATTGCCAACCAGTTCCACCCGCGTTTGCAGCGTGACCGAGGGCAGGCCCAATGCCCGCGCGCGCTCCATCGCCAGCGCAACCATCACCCGTGACAGGCCGGTGCCGCGATGGCCTTCTGCAACCGCCAGCTTGCCCAGATACAGCGTGTCCGCCTTGGGCGTCAGGATCACGCAGGCGGCGGGGCCGGGCTCGATGACCCACAGTTCATTCAGCGCGGCATCGCGGGCGAGATCATCAACCGTCATCCGGTTCAGCGAGGACGGCGGATCAATCACCCCGTCCATATAAGCAAACGCCTTCGTCAGCAGCGCATGAACCGCGCGCATGTCCTCGTCAGCCCGCATCCGCCGGGGCGCCAACGCGCATTCCATGAACACCGAGGCCGGCACATCCGCATAGCCGCCAAACGGCCCGCACCGGGTGAAGCCGTGGCGCTGGTAGAGCTTGATCGCCTCGGTATTCAGCGGCCCGGTTTCCAGCATCAGCCGGGGCAGCGCCCGCTTTCGCCCCTCGGCCAGCAGCGCGACCATCAGCGCATTCGCCACGCCCTGACCGCGCGCGGCGGGGTCGACGAACATCGACTTCACCTCGGCATACCCGTCGCGCAAAGCCAGCGCCGCCGTGCCGACAACCCGCCCGTCCAGCCGCGCGGTGAAAAAGGCGATATCGGGCGTGCACAGGTCATCAATCGACAGGAAATGGTTATCCTCGGGCGCGTAGAGGCTTTGCAGATAGGCATGCGACGCCTGCAACAGCGCGGTCGCACCGGGGTCGCGGGGGAATCGGCAAGGACGGTGACTGGCATCGGCATTCTCGCGCTTTTTCGCTACGCTGCGGCAGGATCGTGGCAGGGTCAATCCCCGCAAACTGTGGCGCAAGCACCGCAATATCTTGTGGATAACCGCCCTGAAACCGCCACATCCGGCCCTGTTCCTTGACTCCTTTGCGTGCGACAACAGACTGTCGCGACTCAGCATCAAAGGTCTTGTCCTTGCATTTCACCCGCCTGCGCCTGAACGGTTTCAAAAGCTTCGTGGACCCCACCGAACTGGTGATCCGCAACGGGCTGACCGGCGTTGTCGGGCCGAATGGCTGCGGCAAATCCAACCTGCTGGAAGCGCTGCGCTGGGTGATGGGCGAGAACCGCCCGACAGCGATGCGCGGTTCAGGCATGGAGGACGTGGTCTTTGCCGGGACCAACAGCCGCGGTGCGCGTGCCTTTGCCGAGGTGGCGCTTTCGGTCGATAACTCGGACCGGCTGGCCCCCGCTGGCTTCAACGATTCCGACACGCTGGACATCACCCGCCGCATCACCCGCGACGCTGGATCGGCCTACAAGGTTAACGGCAAGGATGTGCGCGCCCGCGATGTGCAGATGCTGTTTGCCGATGCCTCGACCGGCGCGCATTCGCCCGCCTTGGTGCGGCAGGGGCAGATTTCCGAACTGATCAACGCCAAGCCCAAGGCGCGGCGCCGCATTCTGGAAGAGGCTGCCGGGATCTCGGGCCTGTACCAGCGGCGGCACGAGGCCGAGCTGCGCCTGAACGCGACCGAGGCCAATCTGGAGCGTGTCGGCGACACGGTGGATCAGCTGGCGCAGCAGATGGCGGTTCTGGCGCGGCAGGCACGGCAGGCGGCGCGTTACCGCGAGATCGGCGTCGATCTGCGCAAGTTCGAAGGCATGATCCTGTACCGCCGCTGGCGCGAGGCCGCGCAGGCGCGGGCCGAGGTGCAGGCGGCGCATGGGCAGGCGGTGACGCTGGCAGCGACCGCCGAACGCGCCGCGCGTGAGGCGAAGACGGCGAGGGAAGGGCGCGAAGACGCGCTGCCGCCGCTGCGCGAGGAAGAGGCGATTGCCGGGGCGATCCTGCAACGCCTGCATGTCCAGCGCGACACGCTGACCGATCAGGAAGCCCGCGCGCGCGAAGCCGTGCAGACGCTGATGACCCGCATCGACCAGCTGCGGCAGGACGCGCAGCGCGAAGCCGGGCTGGCGGCGGATGCGGATGAGACGATCGAGCGGCTGCAGTGGGAAGAGGAGCAGCTGGCGCGCGCGTCCGAGGGCCATGACGAAAAGCTGGCCGAGGCGGTGGAGGCGGCGCGCGAAGCCTCGGATGTGCTGGCCGATATCGAGGCGCATCTGACCGAAATGACCGAGGATGTCGCGCGCCTGTCCGCGCGGCACCAGTCGCTGACCCGTCAGGCCAGCGATGCCCGCGCCGAAGGCACGCGCGCCGCCGCCGGGGCGCAGCGCGCGGCCGATGAGGCGGCGCAGGCGACGGCGCGGGTTGAGGGGGCGGAGCAGGCGCAGGAAGCCGCGAACGAGGCACGCGACGGCGCGCAGGATCTGCTGGAAGCCGCCGAGGAAACCCTGATCGAGACCGAAGCCGCCCGCGCCGATGCGCAATCGGCCGAGGTCGAAGCCCGCGCCGCCCGCGCCGGGGCGGAAGGCGAGGCGACGGCGCTGTCGGCGGAACTCAACGCGCTGGACCGGCTGATCTCACGCGACCGGGACGCGGCCAGCGATCTGCTCGACCAGATCCGCGTCGCGCCGGGCTTTGAACGCGCGCTGGGCGCTGCGCTGGGCGACGATCTGCGCGCCGGGGCGGCTGAGGCGGGCTCGGGCTGGCGCGCGCTGCCGGGCTATGATGATGCCGCAGCACTTCCCGCCGGGGCCGAGCCGCTGGCCCGCCACGTCACCGCGCCGGGTGAGTTGACGCGCCGCCTGTCGCAGATCGGCCTGAGCGACGCTGCCGAGGCGCAAGCCCTGCACGTCGCCCTGCGCCCCGGCCAGCAGCTGGTCACACGTGAGGGCGATTTGTGGCGCTGGGACGGGCTGATGCAGCGCGGCGAGGATGCGCCAAGCGCCGCCGCGATCCGCCTGACCCAGCGCAACCGGCTGGACGCCCTGCGCGAAGACCTGGACGAGGCCGAAGCACGGCAGGACGCCGCCCGCGACGCGCATCAGCAGTTGCAATCCCGCCTGACCCAGCTGACCGAGGCCGACCGCATGGCCCGCGACGCCCGCCGTTCGGCCGAATCGCGGCTGACCGAGGCGAGCCGCGCGCTCAGCCGGGCCGAGGCTGACGCAAGCCTCGCCCAGTCCAAACGCGAGAGCGCCGAACTGGCGCTGGAACGCATGCAGGCCGAGGCGGAAGCCGCTGAGGCCCGGCTGGCCGAGGCCGAAGAGGCGCTGGCCGAACTCGACGATCTGGATGCCGTGCGCAGCAAGCTGGAAACCACCCGCACGCAGGTCGAGGCCGCGCGCATCGCGATGATGGCCCGCCGCGCCGCGCAGGAAGAAATCCGCCGCGAAGGCACCGCGCGCCGGACACGCGGGCAGGAAGTGGCGCGCGACATTCAAAGCTGGACGGCGCGCAAATCCACCGCCGCCGGGCGCATCGCCGATCTGGAACGGCGCGAGGAAGAGGCGCAGGACGAATTATCCGAAGCCACCGCCGCGCCCGAGGAAATCCTTGCGCGCCGGGCCGAGCTGAACGACGCGATCAGCGAGGCCGAGACCCGCCGCACCACTGCTGTCGAGGCGCTGCTGTCGGGCGAAAGCGCCCTGCGCGCCGCGCAGGAAACCGAGCGCACCGCCGAACGCGCCGCCGGTGAGGCCCGCGAGGCCCGCGCGCGGGCTGAAGCGCGCGTCGATGCGGCGGGGGAGGCCGTGACGCTGGCCGCCAACCGCATCGCTGATGAGCTGGACACCACGCCGCAAGGGCTGCTCAACCAGATCGGCACGGATGTGGACGCGATCCCCGATTCGGGCCATCTGGAAACCGAAATCGCCCGCCTGCGCCGCGCCCGTGATGCGCTGGGCGCGGTGAACCTGCGGGCTGAGGAAGACGCCAAGGCGGTCGAGGAAGAGCACACCACGCTGGTGACGGAGAAGGCCGATCTGGAAGCCGCGGTTGCCAAACTGCGCGGCGGTATCTCGGCGCTGAACCGCGAGGGGCGTGAGCGGTTGCTGGCGGCCTTCGATCAGGTCAACGGCAACTTCGCCACGCTGTTTACTCACCTCTTCGGCGGTGGCGAGGCGCGGCTGGTGCTGGTGGAAAGCGACGATCCGCTGGAAGCCGGGCTTGAGATCCTGTGCCAGCCGCCGGGCAAGAAGCTGAGCTCGCTCAGCCTGTTGTCGGGCGGTGAACAGACCCTGACCGCGCTGGCGCTGATCTTTGGCGTGTTCCTCGCCAACCCCGCGCCGATCTGCGTGCTGGACGAGGTCGACGCCCCGCTCGACGACGCCAATGTCATGCGCTTCTGCGACCTGCTGGACGAAATGACCCGCCGCACCGAGACGCGCTTCCTGATCATCACCCATAATGCGCTGACCATGGCGCGCATGGACCGGCTGTTCGGCGTGACCATGGCCGAGCAAGGGGTGAGCCAGCTGGTGAGCGTGGACCTCAAGAGCGCGGAATCGCTGGTGGCGTGACGGGCAAGGGGGCTTTCCGCCCCCTCTTCGGCTGACGCCGAATTCACCCCCGAGGATATTTTCGGACAGATGATGCGGTCAGGTGACGCTCAGCGAGAGCGGCGGCAGGTCGGCGCCAGTGATCCGCGTGGTCCAGCTTTCGCCGGCGCTGATCGGCAGCGCGCGGGTCAGGGTGCCGGTGCTGATCACCCAACCGGGGGGCAGCAGATCCCTGCCGCGCTGCGCGGTGAGGTCACGCAGGGCGGCCAGTGGTCCGCCGCCGAGGACGTTGCTTGCGTGGCCGTTGTCCATCACTTGATCGTTGCACAGCAGGGTGATGCTGAGGGTAGAGAGGCTGGCAAGCAGCTCGGGTGTGGCAGGGACGAAGGCCCCCGTGACCAGCGCGCCATGCAGGGCACCGGCGGCGACGGTATCGGGGGCGCGGAAACGCCAGCCGGGGAAAGGGCTTTGCACGACCTCGAACCCGCGCGCGACGCTGTCGATGCAGGCCATGAGCGCGGCGTCGTCCATGTCCGGCGTCGGCGAGTCGGCGAGTTTGAGGACGATCTCGGGCTCGATCCGGGGTTCGATGAAGCCGGCGGCAACAATCGGGCCTTCGCGCCAAGTCGTGTCGAAGATGGGGCCGAGGATCGGGGCGTGGACGTTGTATTCGTCCCAGATCGTGGTGTTGGTGAAGCCGGTCTTGACCCCCACAACCCGTGCGCCGCGCCGGATGCGGGCGGCGGTGAGCATGGCCTGCGCCTGATAGGCGCGGGGCAGGTCGAAGCCGGGGTCGCTGTCGGTGATCGGGGACAGCGACTGGCCGGTGTCAAAGGCGTGCAGCAGCGCGTCGGAGACAGTGATCATGCGGATGGTCCCATGCGCAGCGCCATGTCGAGCATACGGCAGGAAAAGCCCCACTCGTTGTCGTACCAGCCGAACACGCGGATCAGTCCGCCGCCGGTGACGCGGGTTTCGGGCAGGGCCATGACGATGCTCTCGGGCCGGGCGCGCAGGTCGGAGGAGACCAGCGGCTTGTTCGTCCAGCCGATCACCCCGCCTGCAGCGCGCAGCACGGCATTGACTGCATCCACATCGGCGGGGCGCTTGGGCACGACACAGAGATCCACCGCCGAGACGCTGGCCGTGGGCACGCGGACGGCGGCGCATTCGATCACGCCGGCAAGATCGGGCAAAACCCGGTCCAGCAGTCGCCCGGCGCTGGTGGTGGTGGGGACCATCGACAGCGCAGCGGCGCGGTTGCGGGCGGGGTCGCTGCTGCGCGGCGCGTCAACGGTGGGTTGCGATCCGGTGTAGCAGTGGATCGTGGTCATCCAGCCCGCTGTGACGCCGAGCGCCTCATCCAGCACGCGCACCAGCGGGGCCAGCGCGTTGGTGGTGCACGAGGCGTTGGAGACCACGCTCATCTCAGCCCGCAGGTCGGCATCATTGGCGCCCAGAACGACGGTGGCATCGGCGGCGTCTGACGGGCCCGAGATCAGCACGCGGCGCGCGCCGGCGCGCAACCCGCGCTCTGCCACGTCGCGGCTGTCGGCTTTGCCCGTGCATTCAAGCACCAGATCGACGCCGCGCAGATCCAGCGTGGAGAGGTCGAGCGCCTGGGTCAGCGGCAGGCGGCGGCCCTGTACGATCAGTACGTTGTCCTCCAGCTCGACATCGGCGAGCGGGCCAAAGACGCTGTCGTATTCCAGCAGATAGGCGCAGGTTTCGGCCGGGGCGATGTCGTTGATGCCGGTGATCTCGATCCCCGGGCAACCGCCCTTGAGCCAGGCGCGCAGCACTGTGCGGCCGATCCGTCCAAACCCGTTGATCATCACCTTCATGGCGTGCCTCCGTACTCTCAGGCGTACTCTCAGGAGAACTTGCTAGGCCTGTGCGGCGGAAAGCTCAACCGCGATCGCACGGCGATTTAATCCGAGTAAACGAATCGGGATTGACTCGGCAAAGTGTTTTTGTCAGGATTAACCCAGATGCACAGGAGCCCGCTATGTCCCTTTACTCGCAACCAGACTTCACCCGCGCCGAACCCGTCATGCAGCCCGAATTGCCGGTACATTCGGCCCGCGCCTTGACCGGCGGCGGCACGCAGGCGCGTATCGAGCTGGACGGCAAGGTGTACGACCTGCGCATCACCCGCGCCGGCAAGCTGATCCTGACGAAGTAAGGCGCGGCCTTAACCGCGCATCAGCTTGGTGCCCAGCCGGGCCGTTGTCACCGCCAGCAGTATCCGTGCCAGATGGTGCATGGTGACGAAAACCGCGCTCAGATGCAGCGAGAGGGCGACCAGCGCCATCTCGCTGACCCCGCCGGGGGCAAAGGCGAGAATTACGGCTGAGATCGGCTGACCGACGCGGTCGGCCAGCAGCCAACCGAAGACTGCCGCAACCACCAGCATCAGCGCCACGTTGACCGAGGACAGCAAGACTGCCTTGCCTGCCTCGCCGCGTGTGAAGCCCGACAGGCGCACGCCCAGCGATGTGCCCATCACCCATTGCGTGACCAGAACCGCCCAGAACGGCGGGGCCGCATGGGTAAAGCCGGTTGCATGCGCGATGCCGCTGAACAGCAGCGGGCCGGACAGAACGGCAGCGGGCAGGCGCATCAGCGTGGCCGTGAAATATCCCGCTGCGCCAAGGCCGGTCAGCACCAGCACATCCCAGACCGTTAACGGGTCGTGCGACGTGGTCAGTGCCACGCCGGCGGCGCTGCCGACGGCATGCCCTTCGATCAGCGAAAATACGATGGGAATCAGGACAATGCACAGGATCAGCCGCAG
This sequence comes from Pararhodobacter zhoushanensis, assembly GCF_025949695.1. Classification (NCBI taxonomy): domain Bacteria; kingdom Pseudomonadati; phylum Pseudomonadota; class Alphaproteobacteria; order Rhodobacterales; family Paracoccaceae; genus Pararhodobacter; species Pararhodobacter zhoushanensis. The sequence goes on from NZ_JAPDFL010000001.1 coordinate 725,043, forward strand.
GAATTGCAGCATGATCAGCATGGGCATATCCGCGCCGTCGCGCTCGCCCATGTCCAGCGCCTCGATAAAGCCGCCGGGCATGGCAGCGTAATAGGCGGTGGAGGGCGTCAGCTGGCCGACACGGCGATAGAACTGATAGCCCAGAAACTGCGCCAGCGGGATAAAGGCGACCAGCGCGGCCATGGTCATCCACCAGCGCTGGGCCTGCGTGACGAAATCCGCCGGAAAACTGGCCCCGATCGCCACGCCGACGATCGGGATGAACACCGAGCGCCACTTTTGCGGCACGGCGAGCGGCTGGCTTTTGACCCGCAGCCCAAGACGCGCGGCCAGCGTGATGCCGATCATCGGCCCCAGCAGCATGCCCAGCGGCAGGCCGAGCCACGTCGCCACCAGACCGCAGATCCCCCCCAATCCAAACGTGACCAGAACCACGGAGAGAGAGAGATTGTCGGTCAGACGGGCGAGGCGGCTCATACCGGGTTACATCTGCCCGCCGGCGATTTCGATGGTCTGGCCGTTGACGCTGCTCGACCCCGGGCCGCAGAGCCATTGCGCGGCGGCGGCAACTTCATCGGCCGTGACCAGACGTTTGTGGCGGTTGGTCTTGACCATCATCTGACGCGCCTGATCGGCGTCGATCCCGGCGCGGGCCGAGATGGATTCGGTGTTGCGGGTGACGATATCGGTGTCGGTATAGCCCGGGCAAATCGCGTTGAAGGTCAGGTCCATGCCCAGATATTCCTCGCTCAGACCGCGCATCAGGCCGATCATCCCGTGCTTGGACGCGGTGTAGGCAGGCGCGCCTTTAAGCCCCTTGATCCCGGCAATGGACGAGATGAACAGCGTGCGGCCATAGCCTTCGGACAGCATGCCGCCCAGACATTCCCGCACGGTCAGATAAGCGCCATCCAGATTGATCGCCATCATCGTGCGCCAGAAGGCCATGTCCATCTTGGCCATGGATTTACCCTCGGCGATGCCCGCATTGGCCACGCAAATTGTGATCGGCCCGCGTGCGGCGATGGCGTCGGCGCAGCCCTGCACCACGCTCGCCTCATCGGAAACGTCCATGACCAGCGGATACAGGCCCGGTGTTGCCTCGGCCGCTGCCGCCAGTACGTCACCGCGACGGCCGGTGATGGTGACCTGGGCGCCCTGAGCGGCCAGCATTTGGGCGATGGCCAGCCCGATGCCGGTGCCGCCGCCGGTGACCAGCGCGTGGCGGCCCTTGTGATGCAGGTTCATGATCGTCCTCCCGTTTTGCGAGGCGAGCCTAGACCGCAGTTGCAAGGAAGCAAAGCCGCCCCGTCGCGTGACCGCACGTCCGTTCAGCCGCGCGCGTCAGACGCCGGGTAGGTGCCCAGAATGTGCAGCCGTGTGGTGAAATAGGACAGCTCGTCCAGCGCCAGTTTGACATTGGCGTCGTCGGGGTGCCCTTCGATATCGGCATAAAACTGCGTCGCGGTGAACGAGCCATCAACCATATAGCTTTCCAGCTTGGTCATGTTCACGCCGTTGGTCGCGAACCCGCCCATGGCCTTGTACAGCGCGGCCGGGATGTTGCGGACCTGAAACACGAAGGTCGTCACCATGCCATGCGCCCCGCGCCGGGTCATGTCAGGTTTGGGCGACATGACCAGAAAGCGGGTGGTGTTGTGGTGGTTGTCCTCGATGTCGGTGGCCAGCACCTCAAGCCCGTAGATCTGCGCGGCCATCTCGCTGGCCAGCACACCGTGACCGGGCGTGCGGTGTTTGGCCAGTTCGGCGGCGGCACCGGCGCTGTCGGCGGCGGCCTCGGCGCGGATGCCGTGGTTCTGCAGGAAGCCGCGCGCCTGTGGAATCAACACCATATGGGCGCGAACGTCGGTGACGTCCTCCAGCTTGGTGCCCGCCAGCCCCATCAGCGCGATGCGGACACGCACGAAGGCTTCATCGACGATATGCAGGCCGCTTTCCGGCAACAGCCGGTGAATGTCGGCAACACGGCCATAGGTCGAGTTCTCGACCGGCAGCATCGCCAGGTCGGCCCGCCCGTCGCGCACGGCGTCGATCACCTCGTCAAAGGTCCGGCAGGGCAGCGCTTCGAAGTCAGGCCGCGAAGCCGCGCAGGCCTCGTGCGAATAGGCGCCCAATTCGCCCTGAAATGCGATGCGTTTGCTCATGCCGTCCCCTGCTCGCGAAAACACTGCCGTGCGGTCAATTCGTCGCGGTAACTATCGCTTGAAATCGCCGAGGGGAAGCGGGTAGAAGAACCCGACTTATGCTCTGGCACGGGATGCGACATGTTCGATACCATGGTTATCACCAAAACGCTTGGCGCGCTTTGCGCGGCGATGCTGATTTTCCTCTTCGGCAAATGGGCGGCCGAGACGATCTATATGCCCAGCCATGATGCCGCCCATGCCCATGCGGTCTATCCTCTGCCCATCGAAGAAGGCAGCGAACCTGCTGCGCCCGCCGAAGATGCGGCCCCGATTGACGTGATGGCGCTGTATGCCGACGCCGACGCTGCTGCCGGTGAAAGCCTGTGGCGCAACTGCCGCTCGTGCCACTCGCTGGAAGTTGGTCGCAACGGCACCGGCCCGTCGCTGCATGGTGTTGTCGGCCGTGCGGTCGATGCGGTTGACGGTTTCAACTACTCGGGCGCGCTGCTGGCTGTCGGCGACACCTGGAGCGTCGAGGCGCTGAACCACTTCCTGACCGATCCCAGCGCGGCTGCACCCGGCACGCGGATGTCGTTCCGGGGTATCCGGGACGTCAATGACCGCCTGAACCTGATCAAATACCTCGAGTCGCAGGGCGCCTGATCGCGTCCTTCTGACCGATCCAAAAGGGCCGCCGCCTTTGCGCGCGGCCCTTTTTGCTGCGCGACGCCCCGGCAAGAGGCCGAACAGGCCAATTCCCCGCGCTGCTCACGCAATCGCCACTTGCAACCACCCGGTGGGCTGGCTTTAGCTGGGGAAACGCAATTTGACCCGCAGAAGGTCAGCCCCAAGCAGGAGAGCCGCATGATCAGACCCGCCACCGCCCGCGCTGCCACGCGCGACACCGCCGCCGCGTTTCGCGCCCTCGCCGGGGGGCTTGCGCTGGCCTTGGCCGGGTTGATCGTCGCAGGCGAGGCGCGTGGTCAGGATGGCATGGTTTTGGCGCATGGCTATTCCTATTACGGCGATCTGAGCTATCCGCAGGATTTCTCGCATTTCAGCTATGTGAACCCCGATGCGCCTGTCGGCGGCGAAATCTCGGAATACGCGTCGGGCACCTTCGACTCGATGAACCCGTATTCGCGCCGGGGCCGTGCCGGGCGCTATAGCGCGTCGATTTATGAAAGCCTGCTGCTGATCGGCGCGCCCTTCGGTGACGCTGCGCCCGCGGATGTGGATGGCGAATACTACTGCCTGCTGTGCGAAAGCCTCGAATATCCTGAATCCAAGGAATGGGTGATCTTTCACCTGCGTCCCGAGGCGCGGTTTTCCGATGGCACGCCGCTGACGGCGCATGACGTGGTGTTCAGCCATGATCTGATTCTCGAACAAGGCCTGCCGTCCTATGCCGAGGCTGTGCGCCGCCGGGTGATCAGCGCCGTGGCGCTTGACGATCACACCGTGCGCTTCGATTTCGCGCCGGGCATCTCGCGCCGGACGCTGATTGATCAGGTCGGCTACCAGTCGGTCTTCTCGCAACGTTGGTACGAAGAGACCGGTGCACGGCTGGACGAGCCGCGCATGGAAATCTCGCCGGGGTCCGGGCCCTATATGCTCGACAGTTTCGAGGTCAATCGCCGCATCACCTATCGCCGCAACCCCGACTACTGGGGCTGGGATCTGCCGATCAATCAGGGCCGCTATAATTTCGACCGCGTGCGGGTCGAGTATTTCTCGGATGACGCGGCGGCGTTCGAGGCGTTCAAGACCGGCGAATACACCTTCCGCGCCGAGGGTAACTCGCGCCAATGGGCGACGGGGTATGACTTCCCTGCGGTTCAGAATGGCTGGGTCATGCGCGAGGAAATCCCCGATGGCAATCCGCCCACCCCGACGGGGTTCATCTTCAACCTGGGCCGCCCCACGCTGCAAGATGCCCGTGTGCGCGAAGCGATCACGCTGGCGTATAACTTCGAATGGACCAACCAGCAGTTGCAGTACGGGCTGATGAGCCAGCTCTATTCCTTCAGTCAGGGCACGCGGCTGGAAGCAACCGGCGTTCCCGAAGGGGCCGAGCTGGCCTTGCTGGAAAGCCTTGGCGATCTGGTTCCGCCCGAGCTGCTGACCGAGCCTGCCGTGTTGGCGCATACCTCGTCCGCCGATCAGCTGATCGACCGCCGCAACCTGCGCCGTGCCAGCCGTCTGCTGGCAGAGGCCGGATGGGAGGTCGGCGATGACGGCATCCGTCGCAATGCGGCGGGTGAGGTGCTGACCATCGAATTCCCCTATTCCACCTCGGGCTCGGCCACGGGCGAGGCCATCATCGAGAGCTTTCTCGACAATCTGCAGGCCATGGGCATCAACGCCGTCGGCCAGCGCATCGATCCCGCGCAATACACCCAACGCCAGCGGGACCGCGATTACGACATGATCCTGGACGCCTATGTCGCGTTTCTGGACACCGGCACCGGCTTGCACCAGCGCTATGGGTCCGAAGCGGCGGCCTATTCGCTGTTCAACCCCGCCGGTCTGGCCAGCCCGCTGGTCGACGCGGTGATAGACGCCTCCCTGATGGCGGAATCGCCCGAAGACCGCGACACCGCCCTGCGCGCGCTGGACCGGGTGCTGCGCCACGAACGCTTTATGGTGCCGCTGTGGTACAGTGCGAACCAATGGTTCGCCTATTGGGACGTCTACCGCCACCCTGCTGAAATCCCGCAGTTTTCGGCGGGTGTGATGGACTGGTGGTGGTATGACACCGACCGCGCCGCCGAGCTGCGGGCCGCTGGCGCCTTGCGGTAAACGGAACAGAAAGAAGATAAGCACAGGCTATGGGCGCCTATATCCTTAGACGGCTGCTGTTGGTGATTCCCACGCTGATCGGCGTGATGATCATCAACTTTACCCTGGTGCAATTCGTGCCCGGCGGCCCGATCGAACAGGTCATTGCGCAGATGCAGGGCCAGGGCGACGCGACGCGCGGCTTTACCGGCGCGGGCGACGATGTCACGCGCGGCGGTGGGGGCGATGAGCGCTATATCGGCGCCCGCGGGCTGCCCCCGGCCTTTATCGAACAGCTGGAACGCGAGTTCGGCTTTGACAAGCCGCCGCTGGAACGCTTCTTGCGGATGATGTGGAACTATATCCGCTTCGATTTCGGCACCAGTTACTTCACCTCGAAATCGGTGATCGATCTGGTGATCGAGCGAATGCCCGTGTCCATCTCGCTTGGCCTGTGGTCCACGCTGATCGCCTATATCGTGTCGATTCCGCTGGGCATCCGCAAAGCGGTCAAGGACGGCACGCCCTTCGATACCTGGACCTCGGGTGCGATCATCATCGGCTATGCAATCCCCGGCTTCCTGTTCGCCATCCTGCTGCTGGTGCTCTTCGCCGGGGGCTCGTACTGGCAATGGTTCCCCTCGCGCGGGCTGCATTCCGAGGCCGAGCTGTGGAACGCCATGTCCTGGGGCGAAAAGATCGTCGATTACGCGCATCACATGATCCTGCCGACGCTGGCGCTGACCATCTCCAGCTTTGCCACGCTGACGCTGCTGACCAAGAACAGCTTTCTGGACGAACTGCGCAAACAATACGTGATGACCGCCCGCGCCAAGGGACTGGTTGAGCGCAAGGTGCTTTATGGCCACGTGTTCCGCAACGCGATGCTGATCGTCATTGCCGGGTTTCCGGCGGTGTTCATCGGCGCGTTCTTTGGTGGTTCGCTGATCATCGAGACGGTGTTTTCGCTCGACGGTCTGGGCAAGCTGTTCTTCGAGGCCGCCCTTGCCCGCGATTATCCGGTGATTTTTGGCACGCTCTTCATCTTCACGCTGGTCGGGCTGGTCATCGGCATCGTGTCGGACCTGATGTATGTGTGGATCGACCCCCGCATCGACTTTGAGACGCGGGAGAGCTGAGGTGATGCGCCTCTCTCTCCTGAACCGCCGCCGCTGGAACAACTTCCGCGCCAACCGCCGGGCCTTTTGGTCACTGTGGGTGTTTCTGGTGCTCTACGGCATCACCCTGTTTGCCGAAGTGCTGGCCAATGATGTCCCCATCGTCGTCAGCTATCGCGGCGAGATCCAGTTTCCCATCGCCCGTTTCTACCCCGAGACCGCCTATGGCGGCGAGTTCCGCACGCAGGCCGATTACCGCACCGACGAGGTGCAATGCCTGATCGAAACCGGCGGCATCGAATGGTGTCTGGACGACCCCGAGGATGCGCGCGCGCAAGCCGCCACCGGTGCTGTCGAGGGCGAGGCGGTCACGCCCGGCTGGCTGCTCTGGCCGCCGATCCCGTTCTCGTATGACACGATCAACAATCTGGGCGGCCCGGCCCCTTCCGCCCCCGATGACATTCACTGGCTGGGCACCGACGGCTCGGCCCGCGACGTGCTGGCGCGGGTGATCTATGGCTTCCGGCTGTCGGTCAGCTTTGCCTTTGTCGTGGTGGCGATTTCGTCTTTGGTCGGCATCACCGCGGGCGCGGTTCAGGGCTTTTTCGGTGGCCTTACCGACCTGATCGCGCAGCGCCTGATCGAGCTGTGGGGCTCTGTCCCGTCGCTTTACGTGATCATCATCGTCGCCGCGATCATTCCGATGAATTTCTGGCTGCTGGTGTTCCTGATGGTGCTCTTTTCATGGACTGCACTTGTCGGCGTGGTCCGCGCCGAATTCCTGCGCGCCCGCAATTTCGAATACGTCCGCGCCGCCCGTGCCTTGGGCGTGTCGAACGCCCGCATCATGTTCCGCCACGTGCTGCCCAACGCCATGGTCGCCACCGTCACCATGCTGCCCTTCATCATCACCGGCGCCATCGCGGCGCTGGCAACGCTCGACTTCCTCGGCTTCGGTCTGCCGGCCAGCGCGCCCTCGCTGGGCAACCTGACGCTGCAAGCCAAGCAGAACCTGCAAGCGCCCTGGCTGGGCTTCACCGCCTTCTTCACCTTTGCCGTCATGCTCAGCCTGTTGGTGTTCATCTTCGAAGGCATCCGTGACGCCTTTGATCCGCGAAAGACCTTCCGATGACCCTGCTGCGCGTCACCAATCTGGGCGTCGCCTTTTCGCAGGGCGGCACGGTCACACAGGCCGTCAAAGGCGTGTCGTTCGAGATCGCCGAGGGCGAGACCGTCGCGCTGGTCGGCGAGAGCGGCTCGGGAAAATCGGTGACGGCGCTCAGCACCGTGGGCCTGATGTCGGACGCGGCGCAGGTCACCGGCTCGATCACCTTTGAGGGGGCCGAGATGGTCGGCGCGCCGGTGTCCGAACTGCGGCGCGTGCGCGGCAACGACATCAGCTTCATCTTCCAAGAGCCGATGACCTCGCTCAACCCGCTGCACACGGTCGAGCGGCAGATCGAGGAATCGCTGTCGCTCCACCAAGGCCTTAGCGGCGATAAGGCTCGCGCCCGTGCGTTGGAGTTGATGGAAAAAGTCGGCATCCGCGACGCCGAAACGCGGCTGAAATCCTATCCGCACCAGCTGTCCGGCGGGCAACGTCAGCGCGTGATGATCGCCATGGCGCTGGCCAACGGCCCCAAGCTGCTGGTCGCCGATGAGCCGACGACCGCGCTGGACGTCACCATTCAGGCGCAGATCCTTGAGCTGCTGGCCGGGCTGAAACGCTCGGAACGCATGTCGATGTTGTTCATCACGCATGATTTGAACATCGTGCGCCGCGTCGCTGACCGGGTCTGCGTCATGCAGAACGGCGAGATCGTCGAACAGGGCCTGACCGAGCAGGTCTTCACCGCACCGCAACACCCCTACACCCGCAAATTGCTTGAGGCCGAGCCGACCGGCGCGCCAGATCCCGTCGCCCCCGATCTCGCCCGAGATCCTGCGCACCGAAGGGCTGCGCGTCTGGTTCCCCATCACGCGCGGCTTTTTGCGGCGCACCGTCGGCCACATCAAAGCGGTGAACGACGCGTCCCTGTCCCTGCGCGCCGGGGAAACGCTGGGGATCGTCGGCGAAAGCGGCTCGGGCAAGACCACGCTGGCGCTGGCCATCGCGCGGCTGACCCGCTCGACCGGCAAGATCGTGTTTCTGGGCCGTGACATCTCGCCCGATACCAAAGGCAGTTCGAACGCCACTGCCCTGCGCGACCTGCGGCGTGAGATGCAGATCGTGTTTCAGGACCCGTTCGGCAGCCTCAGCCCGCGCATGACGGTTGAGGAAATCATTGCCGAAGGACTGGGCGTTCACGGCGTCCCGACTGGCGGCACGGCACGCGAAGCGGTTGCCGCGATCATGGCCGAAGTCGGGCTCGATGCGGCGATGATGGACCGCTATCCGCACGAATTCTCAGGCGGCCAGCGCCAGCGGATCGCCATCGCCCGCGCGATGATCCTGCAGCCCAAGCTGGTCATTCTGGATGAGCCGACCTCGGCGCTGGACATGACCGTGCAGGTGCAGATCGTCGAACTGCTGCGCGCCCTGCAGCGCAAACACGGTCTGGCCTATCTGTTCATCAGCCACGATTTGCGCGTTGTGCGCGCGATGTCACACAGTATTATGGTATTGAAACAAGGCGATGTGCTGGAATACGGCCCTGCGAGCCAAGTGTTTGATGCCCCCGCCCATGACTACACCCGTGCGCTTCTGGCGGCGGCGTTTGATCTAAAGACCATCGGTCGTTCGGCGGTGGAGGACGCGTGAAAATTCTCTTCGTCCATCAGAATTTCCCCGGCCAGTTTCTGCATCTGGCCCCGGCGCTGATGGAACGCGGTCACGACGTGGTGGCCCTGACCGACGAGAGCAATGCGCGCAAATCCACCATCACCACCTATCGTTACCGCAAGCCCGATGGTCGTCCGGATTCCAAGATTTCCCAACTGGGCACCACTTATACCGAGATGACCAACCGCGCCTACCGTGTCGCGCGCGCCGCACGGGTGTTGCGCGATCAGCACGGCTATGTGCCCGATGTGATCTTTGGCCACGGCGGCTGGGGCGAAACGCTGTTCCTGCGCGAGATCTGGCCGCAGGCCCGCCTGATCGTCTACGCGGAACTCTACTATGCGCCGCGCGGGCTGGACGTCGGCTTTGATCCCGAGTTCGCCTCAAAGGATGAGGACAAAGCGCTCTCGGTTGTTGCCCGGCAGGGACATCAGGCGCTGATGATGGCACAATGCGACGACGCGCTGGCCCCGACCGAATTTCAGGCTGATACCTTCCCCGCCTGTTTCCGCGACAAGATCACCATCATCCACGACGGTGTCGATACCGACCGGCTGACCCCCGATCCCATGGCGCGGGTCACGCTGCCCTCGGGCGTCTCGTTTCAGGCGGGCGATGAGCTGCTGACCTTCATCAACCGCAATCTCGAACCGTATCGCGGCTACCATTCCTTCGTGCGTGCCCTGCCCGAGGTGATGCGCGCCCGACCCAACGCGCAGGTGGTGATCATCGGTGGCGATGACGTCAGCTATGGCGCGCGCCCCGGTGGCGGGCGGACGTGGAAGGACATTTTCCTTGATGAGGTGCGCGACCGGATCGACCTGACCCGTGTGCATTTCACCGGCAAAGTCCCCTACGCCACCTTCACTGGCCTGATGCAATGCACCCGGGCGCATTGCTATCTGACCGTGCCCTTCGTTTTGTCGTGGTCGATGCTTGAAGCGATGAGCGCGGGCGCGCTGGTCGTCGGTTCGCGCACCGCCCCGGTGGAAGAGCTGATCGAGGACGGGGTTAACGGCCTGTTGGTCGATTTCTTCGACACGCGCGAGATCGCCGAAACGCTGATCGACTGCCTTGCCAGCCCCTCGGATTTTGCCGACCTGCGCCGCGCCGCGCGTGCGCATATCGTGAACAACTATGACCTCAAGCGGATCTGCTTGCCGCGTCTGATCAGCTTCGTCGAAGGGGCGCTTGCGCCATAGCGCTCAGCGCACCACCAAATCGGCGTGCAGGGCACCGGCGGCATTGATCGTGTTCAGAATGTCGATCATGTCGCGCGGTCCGACCCCCAGCGCATTCAGCCCCGCGACCACCTGCGCCAGTGACGTGCCGCCCGGTACTTCGGCCAGCCCGACGCCGGGTTCCGGTGTGATCGTCGCATCGGTGCGGGGGACAACGACGGTTTCGCCGGGGCTGAACGGGTTGGGTTGGATCGCTTGTGGCGTTTCCTCGACCCGCAGGGTCAACCCGCCCTGCGCCACGGCGACCCGGCTGATGCGCACGTCTTCGCCCATGACGATGGTGCCCGAGCGCTGATCAATCACCACCCGCGCCCGTGTCCCCGGGGCGACCACGAGGTTTTCGATCTGGCTGAGTGCATGCGCTGCCGATGACGCGCGCGTCGAGGCGACATCCAGCACCACGGTGCCCGAATCCTGCATCGCCGCCACGCCACGGCCGAAATAGCCGTTGATCACCTGTTCGATCCTGAGCGCGGTGGTAAAATCGGCTTGTCGCAACGCCAGCCGGACGCGGGGCAGTGACGCGAGGGCAAAGTCGACCTCACGCTCAACGCGCGCGCCACCGGGGATCGAGCCCGAGGTCGGCACCCCCTCAACCACCTGCGCCGCGTCGCCGCGTGCCGCGACGCCGCCTGCGATCACCGAGCCTTGCGCCACCGCGTAAATCTGCCCGTCGGCCCCGTTCAGCGGTGTCATCACCAGCGTGCCACCGAACAGGCTGCCGGCGTCGCCGATGGCCGACACCGTTACATCGACCCGTGATCCGGTGCGGGCAAAGGGCGGCAGGGTTGCCGTGACCAGAACCGCGGCCACATTGCGGGGGCGGGACTGCTCGCCCGTCACATTGACCCCCAGACGCTCCAGGATATTGGTCATGATATCTTCCGTGAAGGGTGCATTGCGGATGCCGTCGCCGGTTCCGTCCAGACCCACCACAAGGCCATAGCCGATCAGATCGTTGCCCCGCACCCCGTCGAATTCGACAAGATCCTTGAGGCGCACCTGCGCGGTGGCCGCGCTGGCAAACAGCGCGAGCGCCCCGATCAGCCAGAGCCAATATCGCATTACAGATACTCCGTCAGGTTCAGCCGTGAGGTGCGCGCCGTGACGGCATAGAGGGTCTCAAGCCGGGCCTGCGCTTCTTCAAGCCGGGTCACAGCCTCATAGGGGTCGGCGCCGACCAGATCGCTGCGGGCAATCAACAGGGCGTCGCGTTCACCCGAAAGACGGGTCAGGGTCTGATCCAGCCGTTCCTGCGACGTACCGACCGCACCCTGGGTTTCGGCCAGGGCGGGGGCTGCGCCCAGCAGTGCCTCAGCCCCGGTGCGGGCAAGAGCCCGGCGCTGGCCCTCGGTCAGTGTCAGCGTGTCGTCGCCCGCCACCGCCGACATGACCAACCCCGCCAGCAGTTGCCGAAGCGATGGATCGGCGGCGGTGGGCAGTGGCGCAACGGTCGACTCGCGGTCGATCGCAGCCCCCGACGCGGCAGGCCCGCCTTGATACAGGGCGGTATCGAACAGCCCGCCGGGGGTGATGATCTCGGCGTTGATCGCGTTCGCGATATCCTGAGCCGAGGTCAGCCCGGCCAGCGCGGGCGCCAGTGTCGCCAGAAGTGTTTCGGCGTCCGGCAGGGGGGCCATGTCGCTGGCGGTGCCCGAAAACATGGCGCGACCGGCAATTCGCTGGGACAGGGTGCTGGTCAGATCTTCAAGCGCGCCGCGCGCGGCGGTTGAAGCGGTGCGCAGGGTCGCCGGCGTGGTGCCTTCGATCGACACGGCGAGCATCCGGCTGGCCGTGTCGCTGCCCATCGTCGAGGCACGCTCAAGCGCCTTTTGTGCCGCTTCAGTGGCGGCGCTCGCCTGTTTGGCGGCCTCGGTATAGGCGGCGATGCGCGTCGTGCGGGCCTCGATCGCCGAGAGCGCGCCAAGATCACCACGCAGCTGCTTTTGCGGCGCGACCCGCTCGCCCGTTGTCAGCTCGATCCCGAGGCGCGCGACCTCGGCGCGCATGGCAAGGCCATGGCGTTTCAGCGTGGCAGGCAGGGCAAGGGTGCCGATGGATAACCATGTCATGGGTCAGATCTCCAGCAAGTGGCGAAGCATCGCGTCAGCCGTCTGGATAACGCGGGCATTGGCGGCATAGGCCTGTTCGATCAGCAAAAGATGCTGCATTTCTTCATCCGTATCGACGCCCTGCGCCAACAGGGTTTCGTTCAGCACCTGATTGCGGGTCTGCGCGGTGGTGGCCGTATCTTCGGCGCTTTGGCGCGACCGGGAGAGCGAGCTCATCAGGCTGCCGAGGGTTGCGGCCGCTGTCTGCAAGGGCGCCCCGGGGCCCGAGGCGATCTGCCTGTCCAACGCGCCGAGCAGTCGGCCGATCTGCGTGCTATCGCCGATGTTTCCGGGCGCGGCGGCCCCGATGCCGTCGCGGATGCGCCACAGCTCACCGCCCGCATCGGGCAGGATCGCGGTATTGACCGCGACCCGCCCGGCGAGGCCCGGTGTCGCGGTCAAGGCACCACCGGCGTCGGTGAAGACACCCGGCGTGCCGCCAAGGCTGGGGTCGGTCGCGGGATCGGCAAAGCGGCTGATCAGATCGGCGGCAAAGCTGTCGATCTGGGTTTGCACCGACGGCGCGTCTGTGTCGCGGATTGCGAAATTCGCCGCGAGGCGACCGCCGCCCATGGGCCCGCTGGGTGAGGTGCTCAGCGGAGTGCCATTCAGCGTCAACCCGGACAGGCCACTGCCGACACTCATGCTGGCGTCGACGGCGGGGGTGCGGGTGAAGCCGAACTCGACCGGTTTGGAATCCAGCAAAAGCTGGCCCGAGGCGGTGTAGAGCATCACGCGCCCATGCTCGCGCGGGTATTCGCGCAAGGGCACGATTTCGGACAGGTGCGAGATCACGGCCTGACGCTCGTCCAGCAGGCCAACCACAGATTGATCACTCGATTGCAGGCGCACGATCTGGTCGTTGAGCGTGTCGATCCGCGCCAGACCTTCGTTCAGGCTGCGGACATCCTGCGCGATGGCATAATCGGCATCGGCCCTGAGTTGTTGCACCGTTTCCTCGATCCGGCCCAGATGCCCGGTCAGCGCGACGGCGCTGTCGGCCACCGCCGAGAGCCGGCTGTCCAGATCGGGGCGTTCCGCGGCGGATATCAGCGCAGTGTCAAAGGCAGAAAGCGCGGCGGACAGGCCGCTGCCGGGCAGACCCACGGCGGTTTCTACCCGCTGCCAGAATGCATTGCTGCGCGTGCCAGCATGCGCCGACGCCCCCGAGTCGCGCACAAGGCCCAACAAGGCCGGATCGACGCGGCGGGTGATCGAGGCGACCCGCACGCCGCCGCCGGTGCCCGCCAACGAGGCGGACACCAGGTTGATTTCGCGCGCCGCATAGCCGTCGGTCAGGGCGTTGGCGACGTTGGCCGAGGCCACCTGAACGGCGCGCGCGGACGCGGTCAGGCCCGATGTGGCGTTGTTGAGTGCACTGGAAATGCTCATGATGGCGCCCTTTCAGCGGTTATCGTTTGATGTTGGTGGTTTCTTGCAACATCTCGTCCACGGTCTGGATGACCTTGGCGTTCGACGAATAAGCGCGCTGGGTCTGGATCATGTCGGTCAGTTCCGCCGCGATGTCGGTTGCGCTTTCCTCCCGTGCGAAGCTGAGGATTTCGCCGGTCGGGCCGTCGCCCGCATCCCACAGGAACAGGCTGCCGGATTCGGCCGAGGCGCGGAAAGCCTGGCTGTCGAGTGCCGTCAGCCCGTTGGGATTGGGCACGTCGATCAGCGGAACCTGCGCGATCGTGCGGATCAGGCCAGAGTCATAGTAGGCTTTGACCAACCCGTTGGCATCAACCTGTACCCCGGCCAGTGCCTGAACCGGCGCGCCGTTGCGGTCGATGGACACCGGGATGAAGTCGTTCGCCATTTGCGAGAGGCTGTCCTCATCGGCGACAGCGCCGATGTTCAGGGCGATATCCTGTCCGGCGACCGTTACGGTGAACTCACCGGTCACCGCATCATACGCCCCGCCCGCCGCGCCGACATCCTGCGTCACGCTGAGGATGCGGCCGCCATTGGGCGGTGTGTCGTCGAAGGTGATGCGGTATTCGCCGATCACCGAGCCGTCGTTGGTGTCGGTGATCGTCGCCAGCCATTCGTTCGAGCTGCCGGTGACCGGAATTGTCGGCTGGAAATGCATATTGAGCGATTCGGTGGTGCCCAGAGCGGTGTAATATTCAAGTCCGACATCATGCCCGACGCTTTCGGAATCAAAGCGCGTGGCGGTTGCGGGCAGGTTGGCGCGGACCGAGATGCGCGAGGTCGGGTCCGACGCGAACTGGTTGGCGTTGATATTGACCGGCACCAGCCCGCCGATGTTATCGCGCGGGTAGGCGCCGATGGTGCCATCTGCCTCAGCCGGCCAGCCCAGCAGGACCAGCCCGGCGGGGTTGGTCAGGACGCCGTTGGCATCAGGGCGGAATGACCCGGTGGTGGTCATCATCAGCGGCAATGTGCCGCCCGCAAGGACGGCGTTGCTGGACGTGACGGGCAGGAAGCCGCGCCCGCTGATCGCAAGATCGGTCGCGTTCGAACTGCCGGTGATCGCGCCATGCTGATCAATCAGGCGCAGCGTCGACGCGCGCACGCCGCCGGCGATATAGGCCCCGGACTGCGCGCCGCCGATGACCATCGACTGAAACGAGGCGACGACGCGCTTGTAGCCTTGTGTCCCCGAATTGGAGATGTTGTCCGAGATTGCAGCGAGCCGGGTCGAGTTCGCGTTCAGACCGGCGATCCCGGCGTTGAACGATGAATAAAGGGTAGACATGGCGTTGGCCTTTCGAGCTGGTGCGGAGCGATTGATCCGACACTGCACGACGGGCGTTAATGTGCGCCTAACGCCGTTCCACCGTCACGACTGCTGCCGCAAAAGGATCAGTTCCAGACGGTTGTTGCGCACCGACATCGGGTTCGGATCGGCCGGGCGACGGTCGGCGTGACCTGTCACGCGGGCCAGACGCGCCGGGTCCAAACCCGCAGCGTCAAGCAGGCGGCGTACCCGGTCGGCCCGCGCGGTCGAGAGCTGCCAGCGCGGATCATTGGCCTGCACCACGGTATAGCTGCGCGTATGGCCTTCAATCGACAAGCGATTGACGACCATAGAGAAAATCTGCGACGTGACGATGATGATCTGCTCAAGCACCGGCTCGGGCAGGTCGGTGTCGGTGATGAACAGCGGTGCGCCGGGAAGATCGAAAAGTTCGATCACCAGCCCCTCATCGGTGACGCGGGTTACCACATGGCGCAGCGCCTGATCCATAAGGGCGCTTTCGCCACCCAGACCGTTCAGATGTTCCTGAAGTTCTTCAAAGCTGGCGGTTTCGGCGCGCGTGTCGGTGCCTGATTCGGTTGCTTCGTCTTCGGGCCGGGCCGGCGCGGCCTGTGTGCGGGTCTCTACATCGGTGCCGCCAAACATCCCCTCACCGCCAGACGAGATCCGGTGAACCGGTATCGACGGATTGAAGTAATCCGCCAGCCCGCGGCGTTGTGATTCGGTTGTTGCCCCCAGCAGCCACATCATCAGAAAGAACGCCATCATCGCGGTCACAAAGTCCGCATAAGCCACTTTCCAGGCGCCGCCATGATGGCCGCCGCCCTTCACGATTTTCTTTCGTTTGATGATGATCGGCGCGGCGTTGTTTTGCCGGCTCATCCCATCATTCCTTCAGTCACCCAAGCCAAAAGCTAGCAGACAGGTGTGAAGCGGGGGTTAAGCGTTGCCGGGTGCGCGAAGCGGTTCGCGGCCTTCGGGCGTCAGCACAAAGACGTCACTACCTTCAACCACGATGGTGGTCAGCGGCCCGCCATAGGCCGCGCCGCTGTCGATGTTCACGCGGTTGCCGTAATGGGTGGGGGCGTCGATATTGGTGTGACCGTGGATCACCAGCCAAGGGTGGGGCTGGGTGAACTCAAGAAACGGGCCGCGAATCCAGCTCAGATCATCCTCGACCTGATCGTCCAGCGCGACGCCGGGGCGCACGCCGGCATGCACGAACAGCACCTCACCGCGCAGGCAATAGCCCGGCAGATCGTTCAGGAAGGCGCGGTGCCCCTGCGGGACGGCGGCGCTGGCCTCGGCCGGGCTGGCGTCGGGTGCTGCGCCGTAGCTTTGCAGTGTCGTG
This sequence comes from Pararhodobacter zhoushanensis, assembly GCF_025949695.1. Classification (NCBI taxonomy): domain Bacteria; kingdom Pseudomonadati; phylum Pseudomonadota; class Alphaproteobacteria; order Rhodobacterales; family Paracoccaceae; genus Pararhodobacter; species Pararhodobacter zhoushanensis. The sequence continues at coordinate 741,299 of NZ_JAPDFL010000001.1, forward strand.
CCGCCCCCGATGCGCGGGTTCAGATAATCCAGATCGGCCCGCAGGATCGGGTCATGTTTGCCGTCGAGAAACAGCGTGAACATGCGGTCATGGTTACCCTTGAGGACGACCCAGGGCTTGCCGGCCAGCTGCCCTTTGAGCAGCAGATCCACCACGCCGCGCGAATCCGGGCCGCGATCGACCAGATCACCGACATGAACCACCGGGGATTCGGCATCACCAACCCGCGCGCGGTCTGCGGCGATCAGGTCATGGGCCTGATGCAAAAGGTGGATCTGGCCGTGGATGTCGCCGATGGCATAGGTGCGAAGGGTCATGGATCCGTCCGGTTGGCGTTTGGCCCGGTTGTCGGCCAATTCGCATCCGAGTTCAATGCATCCGGGCCGGTCGCGCATCGGTCGCGCGTCCGAATGCAGGTGAGAACCGAGGTTTTCCCCAACGTCAACCACCACGCAAACCGGCAAGTTGCTGCGTTCGGTGATCCCGGAACAGGAAGACAGTTGCCGAATGCGCGCCGAACGGTAAAGTTGGCGTTAGCGCAACACTGCGACCGGTTGATGAAACTTTGACCTGAGTCGCGGAACGCTGAACAGACGGCCGGTCAACGGCGCGCAGAAAAAGGGGAGCTCTAGCCACGACCTCTGCTCGCAGCCTTTGCGACACGGAGCGTACTGACCCACCGGGCAGTGCGACCGCACAACAACGGCTCTGGAACCGGCCCGCGAGGCCGGCAACCGGACGGCCACATACTTGATCCACAGGAAGGATACGACATGAAGAAACTCTTGCTCACTACCGCCCTTGTCGGCTTTGCCGGCACCGCGTTCGCTGACGATGTTCCGCTGGGCATCATCTTCGGCTTTACCGGCCCGCTGGAATCCATCACCCCGGCCATGGCGCAGAGCGCCGAGATGGCCGTGGCGGAAGTGAACGCCTCGGGCCTGTTCACGCTGGGCACGGTCACCACGGTACGCGGCGATGACGGGTGCATCGATCCGGGTCTGGCTGTTGCCACGGCCGAGCGTCTGGTGACCTCGGACCGCGTTGTCGGCATCGTCGGCGCTGACTGCTCGGGCGTGACCGGTGCGATCCTGCAGAACGTCGCGCGTCCGAATGGCGTTGTGATGATCTCGCCCTCGGCCACCTCGCCGGCGCTGTCGACGGCTGAAGATGACGGCCTGTTCTTCCGCACCGCGCCGTCGGATGCCCGTCAGGGTCAGGTTGTGGCCGACATTCTGGTCGACCGCGGCGTCAGCACCATCGCCATCACCTACACCAACAACGACTACGGCGCGGGTCTGGCTGATTCGATTCAGGCGGCTTTCACCGCTGCGGGCGGCACCGTCACGATGGTTGCCTCGCACGAAGACGGCAAGGCCGACTATTCGGCTGAAGTCGGCGCGCTGTCGGCTGCCGGGGGTGAAGTGCTGGTGGTTGCCGGTTACGTTGACCAGGGCGGTCGCGGCATCATCCGTTCGTCGCTGGATCTGGGCGCGTTCGACACGTTCGAGCTGGTTGACGGCATGATCGGCGACAGCCTGCTGGAAGCCATGGGCGACGAGCTGGAAGGCACCTTTGGCCAGCTGCCGGGCGCTGACAATCCGGGCACCGGCATGTTCCAGGATCTGGCCACCGCTGCGGGCTTCGACGGCTCGTCGGCTTTCGCACCGGAATCCTATGACGCCGCTGCGCTGATGCTGCTGGCGATGGCTGCGGCCAACTCGACCGCGTCGGCTGACTACAAAGACCACGTGATGGACGTCGCCAACGCCCCCGGCGAGCAGATCTTCCCGGGTCAGCTGGCCCAGGCGCTGGAGATCATCGCCGCAGGCGGTGACGTCGATTACGTCGGCGCTTCGGCGGTCGAGCTGATCGGTTCGGGTGAAAGCGCCGGTAACTACCGCGAGCTGGAAGTCCAGAACGGCGCGTTCGAGACCGTGCGCTTCCGCTGATGCAGAAGTTTGGCTGACAACAAGCAGCCCGGGACTGACGGTTCCGGGCTGTCTTTTTGCAAGGATACGCGCATGATCCGGGTCGAAGACCTGCACAAGCATTTTGGCGGCTTTCATGCCGTCGACGGCGCCAGTCTGACCATTGCCGAAGGCTCGATCACCGGATTGATCGGACCCAACGGCGCGGGCAAGACGACGCTTTTCAACGTCATCGCCGGCGTTCTCAAACCGACCTCGGGCACGGTGTCCATGGCGGGTCAGGACATCACCGGACTGGAGCCGCACGAGCTATTCCACAAGGGATTGCTCAGGACGTTCCAGATCGCCCACGAGTTCGGCTCGATGACCGTCCGCGAGAATCTGATGATGGTTCCCCCGCGACAGGCTGGCGAAGGTCTGTTCGCCGCGTGGTTCCAACGCGGTGCCGTCCGGCTTGAGGATGAGGGAATCCGCCGCCGCGCCGATGAGGTGCTCGACTTCCTGACCATCTCGCATATCGCGGATGAGAAGGCGGGCAACATCTCGGGCGGGCAAAAAAAGCTGCTCGAACTGGGCCGCACGATGATGACCGACGCCAAGATCGTCTTTCTGGACGAGGTCGGCGCGGGCGTGAACCGGACACTGCTCAACACCATCGCCGACGCCATCGTCCGCCTGAACCAAGAGCGTGGCTATACCTTTGTCGTCATCGAGCACGACATGGATTTCATCGGCCGCATCTGCAACCCGGTGATCTGCATGGCCGAGGGCAAGGTGCTGGCCGAGGGCACGCTGGACGAGATCAAGGCGAATGAGCACGTGATCGAGGCCTATCTGGGCACCGGCCTGAAAAACAAGGTCAAGGCGGAGGTCGGTCATGTCTGAACATCCCGTGACACCAGATCCCGACGCCGTGCTGATCGGCGAGGCGATGACCGGCGGTTATGGTGCCGCCGACATTCTGCACGATTGCACCATCGCCGTGGACAAGGGCCAGATCGCCGTCATCGTCGGCCCTAACGGGGCAGGCAAATCGACGGCGATGAAGGCCGTCTTTGGTATGCTGAACCTGCGCAAGGGGCAGGTGCGGCTGAACGGTGAGGACATCACCACCCTGTCGCCGCAGGACCGTGTGGCCAAGGGCATGGGCTTTGTGCCGCAGACGCGCAACATCTTCCCGTCGATGACGGTGCAGGAAAACCTTGAGATGGGCGCCTTCATCCGCGGTGACGATTACCGCGAGACGATGGAGCAGATCTACCACCTGTTCCCCATCCTGCGCGACAAACGCCATCAGGCGGCGGGCGAGCTGTCAGGCGGTCAGCGCCAGCAGGTCGCCGTGGGTCGCGCGCTGATGACCAAGCCGTCGGTCCTGATGCTGGACGAGCCGACGGCGGGCGTATCGCCCATCGTGATGGATGAGCTGTTCGACCGGATCATCGAGATCGCCCGCACCGGGATTTCCATCCTGATGGTCGAGCAAAACGCCCGGCAAGCGCTGGAGATCGCGCATAAGGGCTACGTTCTGGTACAGGGTGCGAACCGCTTCACCGACACCGGGCAGGCGCTGCTGGCCGACCCCGAGGTCCGCCGCAGCTTTCTGGGGGTAGAGATGCGTTTTCTGCTTCCGCTTCTTCTCGCCGCCTCGCCTGCCCTTGCCGAAGGTCAGCGCGATGCTTTCACTTGCGACGCCCTGATGACCTGTATCGTGAACCAACCCTGCACCGACGGGGGAGAGGGCTTTGGTCTGGCCTTCCTCGGCGGCGGGCTGGAAATCGAGATGGGCGGCACAGTCATTCAGCCCGTCTATGACGGCACCCTGCAGATCGCCGCCTGGGAACGGGGCACCGGCTTTTATCAGCTGCGCCTGACGGGCGATGGCGGAGGCCTGCTCACGCTGTCCATGGCCAATGGTGCCTCGTTCGAGGAAACAACCGTCCTCTGGCTGCACTGTTCGCCGCAATGACCTCAGGTCCGCTGTCTGGAAAGGCTCCTGTATGGAAATCCTGAATGCTTTGGTCTTGCTGGCCAACTTCGTTCTGATCCCCGCCATCTCGTATGGCAGCCAACTGGCGCTGGGCGCGCTGGGCATCACGCTGATCTACGGCATCCTGCGCTTCTCGCATTTCGCCCATGGCGATGTGATGGCCTTTGGCACGATGCTGGTGATCCTTGTCACCTGGGCGCTGCAATCGGCGGGTGTGTCGATTGATCCGCTGCCCACCGCGCTGCTGGCCTTGCCGATTGGCATCATCGGTACCGCTATCCTGCTTCTGGGCACCGACCGCGTTGTCTACCGGTTTTACCGAAAAGTACGGGCCGCGCCGATTGTGGTGGTGATGGCCTCGCTGGGGGTGATGTTCGTGGTCAACGGGCTGGTGCGCTTTATCATCGGGCCGAACGACCAGAACTTTGCCGATGGCGCGCGCTTTCTGTTCACCGTGCGCGAGTTCCGCGACTACACCGGCCTCGATGAGGGGATGGGCATCCGCTATTCGCAGATGATCACGGTAGCGATCACGGCGCTGGTGGTGGCGCTGTTGTTCTGGTTCCTGAACCGCACGCGCACCGGCAAATCCATGCGCGCGTATTCGGATAACGAGGATCTGGCGCTGCTCTCGGGCATCAACCCCGAGCGGGTGGTGACGGTGACATGGCTGGTCGTCGCGGTGTTGGTGACGGTGGCGGGCACGCTCTATGGTCTGGACAAGAGCTTCAAGCCCTTCACCTATTTCCAGCTGCTGCTGCCGATGTTTGCCGCCGCTATTCTGGGGGGGCTGGGCAATCCGCTGGGCGCACTGGCCGGAGCCTTTGTCATCGCGCTGTCCGAGGTCGGCGTGACCTATGCGTTCCGCAAGTTCTTCCAGTACCTGCTGCCCGAAAGCATGGAGCCCAGTTCGTTGCTGCAGCTCCTGTCGACCGATTATAAATTCGCGGTGTCCTTCGTGCTTCTGGTGCTGGTGCTGCTGTTCCGCCCGACCGGGCTCTTCAAGGGGCAATCCGTATGACCATTCGCAACCTTTCCTATTTCGCGATCATGGCGGTCCTGCTGGTGCTGGTCGGCTGGCTGCAAAGCTGGTCCGTGGCGATGGGGCTGGTCAACATGTGCCTGATCTCGGCGATCATGGCGTTGGGGGTGAACATCCAGTGGGGCTATGCCGGGCTGTTCTCGGTCGGCACCATGGGCTTTGTCGCGCTGGGCGGACTGGGCGTCGTGCTGACCTCGATGCCGCCGGTGCATGACGCCTGGTCGGCGGGGGCGTTGGCGTTCTGGCCGGGCTTGCCGTCGGCGTGCTGGCCATCATCGCAGCGGTGCAGGTCTACCGCCGGATGCAAAAGGGCTGGCTGCGCGCCGCCGTTCTGCTGGTGGTGATCGTCGGCGGGTTCTTTGCCTTCCGCGCGGTAATGGACCCGGCTGTCGATGCCATCGAGGGCACCAACACCGCCGTCGCCGGCTATCTGGGCGGCGCGGGAATGCCGGTGATCCTGTCATGGCTGGTCGGCGGTCTGCTGGCCGCCGGGGCCGCCTGGGTGATCGGCAAGGTCAGTCTGGGGCTGCGCTCGGACTATCTGGCCATCGCGACGCTGGGCATCGCCGAAACGATCATCGCGGTGATCAAGAACGAGGACTGGCTGTCGCGCGGGGTGCGCAACGTCAACGGGCTGCCGCGCCCGCTGGTCGTGCCCTACGAGGTCAATCTGCAATCCAACCCCGAGTTCATCGCCTGGGCGCAATACTTCGGCTTTGACGCGGTCGAGGCGTCGTCGCTCTTCGTCAAGCTGTGCTACGCGCTGCTTTTCGTGGTCGTACTGGCGATCATCATGTGGCTGTCCGAGCGGGCGTGGAACTCGCCCTGGGGCCGCATGATGCGCGCCATCCGCGACAACGAAACCGCCGCGCGGGCGATGGGCAAGGATGTCACCAAGCGCCATCTTCAGGTGTTCATTCTGGGCTCGGCGGTGTGCGGCATTGCCGGGGCGATGCTGACCACACTGGACGGGCTGTTCACGCCGGGCACCTACCAGCCGCTGCGCTTTACCTTCCTGATCTGGGTGATGGTAATCGTCGGCGGATCGGGCAACAACTGGGGCGCGGTGCTGGGCGGGTTCCTGATCTGGTTCCTATGGGTCGAGGTCGAGCCGATCGGCCTGTGGCTGATCCAGACACTGACCGATACGATGCCCGCCGACAGCGGCATCCGCGCGCATCTGCTGGAGAGCGCGGCCCATATGCGGCTGATGACGATGGGTATCATTCTGCTTCTAGTGCTCAGGTTCGCGCCCCGCGGGTTGATCCCTGAGAAGTAGCCACTGAAAACCCCCGGCCCGAAAGCCGGGGGTTTTTCGTTGCGGCGCGTCCCGCTGTTGCCGCTCTGGCACTTGGCCCCGCAATCCCCACCGATCAAATGAAAGACGCGGCCAGCACCGAGGCTGACCGCGTCAAACAGGGCGAGGGCCGCACCATGGCCGATGTCCGTGGTGCGCGCCGCGCTTAGGCCGCGACGGCCCTCGTCCGTTTCGTCTTGACCTGATGCCAGCCCAGAAGGACCACGCTCAGCGCCACGGCGGGCAGTTGCAGCGTCAGATCCCCCGACAGCACCAGCAGCGACAGCGCCAGCCGCAGCGCGATCTCCCATTTGGGCAGGCGCGTCTGGTCATACCGCGCCAGCGCACTGGCCAGCAGGTAAAGCGTCAGGCCCAGCCGCGTCAGCAACCACAGCAACGGCAGCAAGTGGAATTCGCCATCATAGCCGGTCAGGAATCGCTGGCCGCTGGTGGCGAAGTCGGGGCTGATCACCGCCGCCTGCACCAGCAGGATCTCAGGGTTGAAGGCAAAGACGAAGGGGATCACGAACATCACGATCCCCGACCGCACCGCCGAGAACGAGGTCATCACCGGGTCCGATTTGGCGATGGTCGAGGCGGCATAGGATGCCACGGCCACAGGCGGGGTGATCGCGCTGACACAGGCGAAGTAGAAGATGAACATATGCGCGGTGAAATGCGCCAATCCCAGCCCCACCAGCAACGGCCCCATCAACAGCGCCGCGTTCACATAGGCCGGCACCGCTGGCATCCCCATGCCGAACAGGATCGCCAGCACCATCGTCACGCCCAAGGCGATGAACTGGAACGCCAGCGGCGCACCGTCGCCGATATTCAGCGCCCTGAGCCAGCCGAGGATATCCAGCGCAATGAAGCTGGGCAGCGCGGTCAGGTTCAGCGCGATGTCGATCACCGAGACGGCAAGGAACATCAGATACAACCCGGCCGAGGTGATCCCGGCATCCGACAGCGCATCCAGCAACTTGGCCGGTCGTTTGCGGAAGGCGGGCTCGATGAACAGCATCCCCATCAGCGTGACCGCCGCCCACCAGCCGACGCTCCCGGCATCGCCCAGCGTGTTCTGGATCAGTTGCATGATCCACGGCAGGTTCTCGGCCCGGCAGCCGGTGGCGGTCTGGATGATGTCAGCACCCAGCAGGCGGCTGATCGGGTCGCAGCCGATGGCATCCTTGGGCACCAGCAGCAGCACGATGATGATCGCCAGCGGCAGGAAGATCTGGCTCAGCAGCAGACCGTCGCGGCGGGTCAGGCGCAGCTCGGGCGGGACTTCGCCAACGGCCTCGATGCCCTGCTTGCGCGACTGGAACATGACCGACAGGAACATGCAGATGAAATACGCCACCGCCGGGATCGCGGCGGCAATTGCCACGTCGCGGTAGGGCACGCCGGTCATCGCGGCCAGAATGAAGGCGGCGATGCCCATGATCGGTGGCATGACCTGCCCGCCGGACGAGGCCGCAGCCTCGATCCCCGCGGAATAGGTGCGCGAGAAGCCGCTTTTCACCATCATCGGAATGGTGATCGTGCCGGTGCCCAGCACGTTCACCACCGGCGTGCCGGTGGTGGTGCCGAACAGCGCCGACGCAACGATTGCGGCATGAGCCGAACCACCGCGCAGACGGCGGGTGGACACCACCGCCAGCTTGATCAGCGTGCGCCCGCCTGCCGAGACCGACAGCAGCGACCCCAGAACGATATAGGGGAACACGGTATTGAGCATGATGTGCAGGAACTGACCCAACAGGCCCGAGCCCTGATTGACCAGCAGATCCTGCACCCGGTAGCGCCCGTCCGCCAGACTTCGCGGCTCACCCCCTAGGGCAGTGATGAAATAGCGGTTCATGCCGTCCGAGCCGAAGGCGTACCAGATCAGCACCGTCGCGATGGCATAGGCGGCCAGCGCAATCGAGACCATGACCAGCGAAAAGCCCCAGACCTGCGTGTTATAGGCCAGAAAGATCACCACCGCCCCGCCGACGATCAGCGTCAGCCACGGGCCGGTCGTGGCCATACAACGCGGGTTGTCGATGCTGGTCGGCGCGGGCAGACCCATCATCTGCGCCAGCTCACGCTCGGCGGTCAGCGTCCGCTCGATCAGCGCCGCGCGTTCGCCGGTGATCACGTCGATCAGGCAGACGGCCTCGTTCTCGATCAGATAGGTCGCGGCGATGCCGACAGCCGCCACCACCAGCGCCACGTCCAGCGCCAGCCCGAGACGGCGCTTGGCGGGGCTGACCTCGCTCCATTTGCGGGCGACCGAATGCCAGATGGCGACAATGATCATCATCCACGCAAAGGCGATGGGGTAGTAATATTCATACGGGAACCGGCGCACATTCAGGCTGTCCCAGCCGGTCAGATCACGCCAGAACTGGTCCCAGCCCGGTATGGACGGGGTCGAATTGATCATCCCGACGACCACGAACAGCAGGGCCATGAGATAAACGACCCGGCGCAAGGCGGGCCGGATGACAGGGGGTTCGGTTTCCATAACTCGCTCGCATCAGGGCGATGGGGCCCGCCGGATGGCGGGCCCGGTTGGTGTTACTGCGCGCACTCGGGCACAGTGTAACCCGCTTCTTCCCACGCGCGTACGGCACCGGGGTGATAGGTTACCGGGTTCAGCCCGCACATGCCCGAGGCAACCGGATCGAGGTTCTCGAACCCGACGTTGCGGGCATAGAGCGCCTTTTCGTAGATATCGCTCAGCGTTTCGATATGCGCGCGGGTCAGCTGGTAGGCCAGCTCTTCGCTCATCGACTCGTTCACGCAATTGCCGCCGACCGAACCCCGGGTGCGGAACAGGCCATCTTCGGACACGATGGTCGCATTCTCACCCAGCGCGGCCATTTGTTCGGCAGTCAGGATGAACGGCGCCGAACCGGGCGAGGTCAGCAGACGCTGCATGCTCTCGCTTTCAAACTGCGCGACCGGGATCGAGTAGAAGTTCATCCGCCCGGCCGACAGCGCCTGAAGCGGGCGGTCCGAGGGGATGTATTCCGGCAGCAACGCCACATCGACCGAGCCTTCGGTGATCGTGGTGGCCATCTGCGACCAGTCGCTTTCAACAGCGGTGAATCCGGCACCGGCCTCGAGCCCGGTCATCACCTGAATCGTCGAGCGGGCTTCGCTGGTGGCGGCACCCCGGGGCGGGCCGTCCAGCACGCGGCGGCCAGCCAGATCGTCCCAGCCGGTCACGCCCGCGCTTTCATAGCCGTAAAGCACGTAAGCGCCGAACGAATACGGGTAGAGCACGCGCAGCGAGCCTGCCAATTCCGCGCCCCGCTCGGCGCCCAGATCGGCAAAGGGGCCAACCCCGCGCGACATCAGGAAGGGAATGATGAACGGGCAGATGCCGATATCGGTGCGCCCTTCGGCGACGGCCAGCGTCGCATTCGCGCCGGTCTGGCCCAGCGTGATCTGGATGTCGGCGATGCCGCGCTGCGAGGCGACCTCGGCCAGATGCGCGACGGTCAGATGGACCGCGACGCCGGGCGTCGAGGTCATCGCGGTCAGGTTCTCTTGCGCCGCGGCGCCGGTCGCGAAAGCGCCCAGCCCAAAGGCTGCAAGCGTGGCTAATGTCTTCATGGTGTCCTCCCATTGGTGGTTATCGGCAGCGGGGTCGGGGTCTGTTGCCCGCCTTCGCTGCCGTCGAACGAAAACGACCCGGCGCACCTCCTCGCGCGCCGGGTCTGTGGTTGCTATCGGGCCGGGTGGCGATACGGCTCGATCGAGATGTTGCGCCCGATGCGGATGGTCATCAGATCCTCGGCGATCAGCACGGTGCCGTCGTATTCGGCGGCCAGCTGGTCCAGCAGATCGTCCATCGGCAGCGGATCGGGCGGCAGCAGCGCCAGATGGGTGAGCATCGCCAGACGCGGTCTGGTCTGAGCAAAGACGCGGCCCACCTCGGACGGCGAGGCATGGTGGTCAATCGCGACCTTCACCTTGGGGTGGCTGGCCAGCGTCGAGGCGCGCGCGGCGGCGACCTCGTGCACGAACACATCCGCGCCATGCGCCTGCGAGATCAGGTTCTCGTTATAGCGGGTGTCGTGCGAGTGGACGAAGACGTGGCCCTTGTACTCAACCCGGAACCCGTAAGCCGAAGGGATGTTGTCGCCATGATCCACCAGAATGGCGATGATCTTCAGCCCGCCTATGTCAAAGACGATGCCTTCTTCATATTGATGCGGGATGATCCGCATGTGTTCGGCGTCGATCTCGTTGTCATTCACCCGGATGTCGCGGTCCGGCTTGGTGACGATCCATGCACCCTCGGCGATATGCTCGATCCCGGCGGGGCCATAGACCGTCAGCGGCTTGCCGCGCCCGGCCCAGCCTTGCGGGATGGTGCCCGACATCAAGAGATCGAACAGGCCCGAGTAGTGGTCCGAGTGGTAATGCGACAGGATCACCGTGTCGACATAGCCGACCGGGATCCCCAGCTGCGACATGCGGATCACCGCACCCCGGCCACAGTCGAGCAACACGCGTTGATCGCCCGCTTCGATCAGGGTTGAGGTGCCAAAGGCGTGGATGCTGGGGTTGGGAATGCCGGTGCCCAGCAGGGTGACTTTCAGAACGTCGGTGGTCATGTGTTTTCCTCCCTCACGGCGGGCCTGTCAGCCGCGCCGCGCCTTCAGTTCGGCGCGGATCTCGTCGCCATGGGCATCAAGGATCGGCGGTGGCAGCAGATCGGTTTCTGCCTGACCGTCGAAATTGTAGGGCGCGCGCACGGTGGTGAAGGTGTCGGCCATGACGCCGGGCACCTCCACCTTGATCCCCAGATGCCGCGCCTGCGGATCTTCCAGCGCTTCGTCGCTGTCGTAAGCCGCGGAATAGGGCACGCCCGCAGCTTCCAGTGCTGCGCACCACGCATCGCGTGTTCTGGTGGCAAAGACCGGGGCGAAGGCCGCGATCAGCTCATCCTGATGATCAATCCGGGCGGGCCGTTCGGCAAAGCGCGGGTCATCGTTCAGCGCCTGCAGGCCGGTGGCTTCCAGCAGCCCCTCCCAGAACTTGACCGGTGACGACAGGTGGAACGCGATCCATTTGCCGTCCAGACACTCAAATGTATAGCTCTGCGAGACGACAGGGCGCGACAGCGGCCCCATGACCTCACCGGCGCTGTAATAATGGGTGAAGCTGTCCAGATTGAAGTGGCACATCGCTTCGAGCATCGAGATGTCGATGCGCCGCCCTTGGCTGCTTTCCTTGCGCTCGACCAGCGCCGCCAGAATTGCCATCGCAGCGTATTGGCCGGTGACGGAATCGGCGATTGCCGGGCCGATCACGCGGGGGTTTTCCGGCGGGGTCAGCAGACGCAGATACCCGGCAGCGGCCTGCGCGACGGAATCGAACGTGGGGCGGTTCATCGCCGGGCCTGAGGGGCCGAACCCCGAGATCGCGCAATAGATCAGGCCGGGGTTGATCGCCCGCAGCTCAGCCTCACCGGCGCCCAGTTTCTCAGCGACGCCGGGGCGGAAGTTCTGGATGAACACATCCGCCGTGGCGATCAGCGCGTGCAGGGTCTTGCGATCTTCCTCGCCGCGCGTGTCCAGCGCGATGGAGCGTTTGTTGCGGTTATAGGTCTGGTAATGCGGCGAATAGAGCCCGCCCTTGAACGCGCGGAACGGATCGCCCGAGCCCGGCAGCTCGACCTTGATCACATCCGCACCCAGATCGGCCAGATGCATCGCCGCGGCGGGGCCAGTGATATAGGTGCCCAGCTCGATGACGCGGATATTCTGCAGGATCTTCATGCGCCGGGCTCCTGCTCTTCGCGGCCAGAGCGTTCACCGTCATACGAGATCGCCAGATCGGCATGGTTGGACATGATGAAGCCAATCGAGCGCAGGCTTTCCTCATACAGATGCGCCGACAGTCCCGCCGCGCGCGCCAGCAGCGGCACGGCTTTGAGCGCCTCAAGCGGCCAGCCCGCATCCAGAATCACCGCCGGAATCGCGCCCGAGACATTGACCGGCAGCGGGCGGTGCATGATGCCGGGGGCTTGCTCGCCCAGCACACGCAGGGTTTCGACATAGCGGCCCGACAGGCCCAGCTCATCGCAAAGTTCCAGCAGACGCAGCGCGCGCGGATCGCCTTCGGCGTGTTGCGGATGGCCAAGGCCGGGCACTTTCTTGCGCTCGATCTTCAGCTGCGTGACGTGATCCTGCGCCGAGGCGGCAATATCGCCGTCGGTCGCGCCGGTCAGCACCTCATGCAGGAACCGCCCCGCCGTTTCGGTCGACCCGGCCACCACCGTGCCCATCCCCAGAAGCCCCGCCGCCATCGCGCCTTGCCACGATTCCGGCCCTGCCGCCAAGGTCATGCGGGCCGCTTGCACGCTGGGCACCAGCCCGTGTTCTGCGATAGAGACCAGACAGGCGTCCAGCATCTTGCTTTGGGCGCTGGTGGGCATTTCACCGACCACCAGCAGCCAGAAGAAGTCGGTGAAACCGATCTTGCCGATCAGGTCATGGCACAGATCGCGGCCGCGCACCGTGATCGAATGGGCGTCCGATGTGGCGATCGCCGTATAGGCGTCGGTTTGTTTTCCAATGCGCATGTCATTCTTTTCGTATTGCGAAACTTTTTTCTCTTGCCGAAGACTACGGGCGCAGATTAGGCTTCGTCAAGCCACTTTGTTCGGCCATGGTCGGACGTACGGGACAGGGAGAGGACGCCGTGAAAGATATCAACCAATTCACCATCACCCAGGCGGTGAAGGAGTCGTTCAAGACCGAGCCGGGCAGCCGGTTTGAATCCCTGCTGCACGGTCTGGTCGAGCATCTGCACGACTTCACCCGCGAGCAGAACGTCACCCATGAGGAATGGATGGGGGTGCTCAACTTCCTCTATGACTGCGGCAAGATCTCGACGCCCGAGCGCCACGAGTTCATCCTGCTGTCCGACGTGTTGGGCTGGTCCTCGCTCGTTGACATGATCAACACCAAGGGCGGCGCGACCGAGGGGTCGAACCTGGGGCCGTTCTATCTGGACAACGCGCCGGTCAAGCAACTGGGCGGCAATCTGGCGGATGAGCGCGACGGGGTGACGGTGCTGGTGCATGGCAAGGTGAGCAACACGCTGCACCACCCGCTGCCGGGCGCGACCATCGACACCTGGCAGGCGGATGCCACGGGCACCTATCCGATTCAGGAGGTCGATCAGGACAAATACGACCTGCGTGGCAAGTTCACCTGCGATGAGAACGGGCGTTACTATTACACCACCGTGCTGCCCAAGCCCTATACCGTGCCCTATGACGGCCCGGTCGGTGTGTTGCTGCGCGCGGGCACCCGCCACGCCTGGCGCGCGCCGCATATGCATTTCATCGTGACTGCGCCGGGTATGGCCGGGATCACCACCGAGATCTTCTTCAAGAACACCGAATATCTGGATAATGACGCGGTGTTCGGCGTCCGTCAGTCGCTGATTGCCGATCTGAAACCGGCCAAGGATATCGACAAGCTGGGCTACACGCTGGACAAGAAGCCCGATGCCGTGATCGAATTCGACTTTGTGCTGGCACCAGAGGGTTAAGACGCTGTGAGCGATGACGAAAACAGACCGGCGGGCTTTGTCGAAGCTCTGGCCAAGGGCATCGCGATCCTTGAGAGCTTCGATGCCAGCCACAGTGAAATGACGCTGTCCGAGGTCGCGCGCCGGGTGGACGTTTCGCCAGCGGCGGCGCGGCGGGGTCTGATAACGCTGATCGAGCTGGGCTATGTCGGCCAGAATGCCAAGCGTTTTCACCTCAAGCCCAAGGTGATGGCGCTGGGCTCGTCGTTCTATTTCGCCACGCGGGTGGACGAGATCATCCTGCCCGACCTGCGCCGTCTGGTCGAGACGTTTGGCGATGCCGCTTCGGTCGGGACCCTGAACGATCACAATGTCATCTACGTTGCCCATTACTCGCAACAACGTGCCCGGCGCGCCTCGGCGGTGGTCGGGGCCAGCTATCCGGCCTTTGCCACCTCGATTGGCCGCGTGGTGTTGGCCGGGTTGCCCGATGATCGGCTGGACCAGTGGCTTGAGACCCTCTCCCCGGTGCCGCTGACCTCGCGGACGTTGATCGACAAGGACGCGCTGCGGGATGAGATCCTGCGCGTGCGCGAGCAGGGCTATGCGGCGACGGTGGATCAGCTGGATTATGGCATCACCGCCATCGCCGTGCCCATCGTCAACGAAGAGGGCCGCACCGTCGCCGCGATCAACAGTTCAGGCTACAGCGGCATGGTCGCGCCCGAGGCGCTGGTCAGCGAGCGCCTGCATGAGCTGCGCGCCGTAGCCTCGTCGATTGCGTTGCAGCTGGGGCGCTATCCCACGCTGCGCGCGGTGCTGGGCGACTAAGCGCGAAATTTACGGCCATCATCACGCGAACAGGCTTGACGGAGCCTGAACCGCTCCGTACTTTTCGTTGTAAGCAAGAATTTTCGCATTGCGAAATAGCAGACCGCGCCGGGCCAGAAAGCCGCGCACCATCAGACACCAGGGAGGATCCGATGAACAAACCCCAAACCTTCGCCCCGGCGACACTGCAAGACGCGCTCGACACGGCAGGCGGCGCGATCAACCTGCTGCGCTCGTCGCAGCTGGGCACCACGATCTTTCCGGGCATCCCGGCCGAATTCACCAACTGGCGCGACGAACAGCGTGCGTGGAAAGACAGCGTCGCGTTGCTGGAGCAGACCTATCACATGACCGAAGTGTATGTGCGCGGTGCCGATGCGCTGGAATTCATGTCGCGCCTGTCTACCAACCGTCACGACAATTTCACCACCATGCGCGCCAAGCAGGTGGTGATGTGCGGCCCCGATGGAAGGATGATCTCGGATGCGGTGGTGTTCCGTGAGGAAGACGATTTCATGCGCGTCGTCGGCCCGCCCACGGCGGCGAATTGGGTCGAGTTCAACGCAACCAAGACCGACCTGAACGTCACCACCACCCGCGACGAGAACTTCATCCGCCCGCGCGCCCGCCGTGATGTGTTCCGCTTTCAGGTCCAGGGCCCCAACGCGCTGCCCCTGATGCAGGAAGTGACCGACGGCACGCTGCCGGACATCAAGTTCTTCCATATGGGCGCCTTCAAGATCGCTGGCCGCGACGTGCGCGCCGTGCGGCACGGCATGGCCGGGACGCCGGGCTTTGAGGTGTACGGGGACTGGGCCGATCAGGCGGCGGTGCGTGAAGCGGTCGAGCGTGTCGGCGCGAAATACAAGCTGCGCAAGGCAGGCTCGGTCACCTATGGCACCGCCGCGCAGGAAAGCGGCTGGATGCCCCGCCCGTTGCCCGCAATCTATGAAACCGACGACATGGCCGAGTATCGGGCGTGGATCCCGGCCCAGTCGTTCGAGGCCGCGGGCTCGCTGGGGGGAAGCTATATCTCGGACAAGATCGCCGACTATTATGTCGAGCCTTATGAGGTCGGCTACGGCAGTCTGGTGAACTTTGACCACGATTTCATCGGTCGGGCCGCGCTGGAAGAGCTGAAGCTGAACCAGAAGCGCCGCAAGATGACGCTGATCTGGAACAATGACGATGTGTTCCGCGTGCTGAAGAATTCGCTGCGCACCGACGGGCCGCGCACCAAGTTCATCTCGCTGCCAGTGCCGATGTATTCGTCGTTTCAGGCGGATCAGGTGCTCTCGGGCGGCAAGCCGGTCGGTGTGTCGAACTGGATGTCATATTCGTCGAACGCCGGGGCGGTTCTGTCGACGGCGCTGATGGACATCGAGCATGCCGTGGTCGGCAATGAAGTGACGCTGCTCTGGGGCGAGCCGGACAGCCGCCGCAGCACGGTGGAAGAGCACGAACTGACCGAGATCCGCGCCACCATCGCGCCGGTGCCGTACTACGACAAGACGATCAAGAAGGATTGATCCGGCGCGGCCCCCGGGTTGGCGGGGGAACGCGTCAGACAAGCGAAAGGGCGGCTTCTGGCCGCCCTTTCTGCACCCGAGGGGTGCCACCAACAGGCAAGCCGCGCCGGGGCGCGACCTGCCGTGCCTGTCCGATCAGATCGGGTAGTGCTGGTGCGGATCTTCGATGGTGATCCAGCGCATCTGGGTGAACTCGGTGATGCCGTCATTGCCGCCAAAACGCCCGTGACCCGAGGCTTTCACGCCGCCAAAGGGCATCTGCGCCTCGTCCGACACGGTCGGGCCGTTGATGTGGCAGATGCCGCTCTCGACCCGTTCAGCCACCGCCATGGCGCGCTTCAGATCGCGCGAGTGCACGGCCGAGGACAGACCGTATTCGGTGTCATTGGCCACGCGCACCGCTTCGTCGTCGCCCTTGACGCGGATCACCGACTTGACCGGGCCAAAGCTTTCCTCGCGGTAGATGCGCATTTCCGAGGTCACGCCGTCGATGACACCGGCGGGAACGATCGCCCCGTCACGCTTGCCACCGGCCAGCAGCTTGCCGCCCTTGGCCACAGCGTCAGCGACCAGCGCATCGATCTTTTCCGCCGCGCCCTGGGTGATCAGCGAACCCAGCGCCACCTGACCGCGCGGGTTGCCGACCGGCAGGGCGGCGGCCCGTTCGGCCAGTTTGGCGACGAAGGCGTCGGCGATCTTCTCGTCAACGATGATCCGCTCGGTCGACATGCAGATCTGGCCCTGGTTCATGAACGACCCGAACACGGCAGCATTCACCGCGCCGTCCAGATCGGCGTCGTCCAGAACGATCAGCGGGGCTTTGCCGCCCAGTTCCAGCAGCACCGGCTTGAGGTTCTCACCGGCCAGACGGCCAATGATGCGGCCCACGCCGGTCGAGCCGGTGAAGTTCACATGCTTGACCGCGTCATGTTCGATCAGGGCTGCGACCAGACCGGCGGCATCCTCGGGCGCGTTGGTGACGACGTTGAGCACGCCAGCGGGCAGGCCGGCCTCGGCAAAGCAGGTGCCGATCAGCAGGTGGGTGGCCGGGCACATCTCGGACGCCTTCAGGATCACCGAATTGCCGCAAGCCAGCGCAACCGCCACGGCGCGCACGCCCAGAATGACCGGCGCGTTCCACGGCGCCATGCCAAGGCAGATGCCATGCGGACGGCGCTGGCCCATCGCCATGCAGCCCGGCTTGTCGGACGGGATGATCTCGCCCTTGATCTGGGTGGTGATCGACGCCGCCTCGCGCAGGATGCCCGACGCGAACCAGACGTTGAACCCGCCCCACGGCCCGGTCGATCCGGTCTCGGCGGTCATCAGTTCGGTGAACTCGGCCGATTTCGAGGCCAGAATGTCAGCGGCGGCGTTCAAGATGCGGCGGCGCTCGTTCGGGCCGGTCTTGGACCAGACATCGAACCCGGCTTGCGCGGCGGCGATGATGGCGGGGACGTCGGCGGCGGTGGCGGCGGGCGCGGTGGTGGCAACGTCGCCGGTCACCGGATCGCGGCGATCAAAGGTCTTGCCGCTGTCGGCGCCCACGGATTTGCCCGCGATCAGCATGTCTATCTTCATGGTAGTCCTCCCTTTTGGGCCTGTTACAGCCCGTTCTCAGTGTTGGTGAATGCTCTTGACCACCAGACAGGCGGCCAGTCCTTCGGGGCCATCCTCGGACCCGTGGCCCGAGTGTTTGACGCCTTGAAACGGCGCATCGGCATAGGCCATGCGCGTGACGTTGATGCCGACCATCCCGGCCTCCAGCGCGGCCCCGATCCGGTTGGCCATGCGCCCGTTCTCGGTAAACGCATAGGCGGCCAAACCAAAGGGCAAACGGTTGGCTTGCTCGACGACCTCATCAAAACTTTGAAACCGGGCGGCGGCGACAACCGGGCCGAACGGCTCTTCGTTCATGATCCGGGCATCGAGCGACAGGTCGGTCAGCACGGTCGGCTGAAAGAAATAGCCCTGATTGCCGATCCGCTCACCCCCCGTCAGCACCCGCGCGCCGCGGGCGGTGGCATCGGCCAGCAGGCCCTCGACCGCCTCAGGGCGGCGGGCATTGGCCATCGGGCCCATCTGTGTGGCTGGGTCCAGCCCGTCGCCGATCCGCATCGCCGCCAGCCGCTGGCTGAGGGCTGCGACGAAGCGGTCGTGAATGCCGTCCTGCACATAAAAACGCGTCGGTGAGACGCAGACCTGCCCGGCATTGCGCGACTTGGCCATGGCCAGCAGATCGACGGTGCGGTCGAAATCGCAATCGTCGAACACGATCACCGGCGCGTGGCCGCCCAGTTCCATCGTGGTGCGCAGGGCATTATCCGCCGCCAGTTTCATCAGGTGCTTGCCGACCACGGTCGAGCCGGTGAAGCTGCATTTGCGGATCACCGGCGAGGCGAGCAGATGGCGCGAGACCTCATCGGGCACGCCGAACACCAGCTGGCACACGCCGCGCGGCAGGCCGGCATCCAGCAACGCCTGCACCACGGCCATGGCGGATGCCGGGGCTTCCTCGGCCGGTTTCAGGATCACCGAACAGCCCGCCGCGATGGGCGCGCCCAGCTTGCGGCCGGGGTTGTGGATGGGAAAGTTCCACGGCGCGAAGGCGGCGACGGGGCCGACCGGCTCTTTCATCACCAGGGACCGCTCGCCATCCGGGCGCACCAGCACGCGGCCATAGATGCGCTTGGCCTCGGCGGCGTAGAAATCGAAGAGATCGGCGCAGCCATGCAGTTCGATGCGGGTCTCTTGCAGGGTCTTGCCCTCTTCCAGCGTGGCGTTGCGGGCGATGACATCGCCGCGCTCGCGCAGCAGGCGCGCAGCCCCGGTCAGCACGGCGGCGCGTTCTTCGGGCGTCGATCTGCGCCAGAGCTTGAAGCCCTTGTCGGCGGACTCCAAAGCGCGGTCCAGATCGGCCGCATTGGCCAGCGGCAGTTCGGCCAGCACCTGACCCGTGGCCGGATGGCGGACCTCAAAGCTGCGGCGGCCTTCGGCCCCCAGCCAGTCGCCATCGATGTGCAGCTTGAGCTGCGGGTAGTCCTGTGCACCGGTGATGGTGGTCATGATCAGTCCTCAGTTCAGCGCCACGGTGACGGTTTTCAGTTCGGTATAGATTTCCAGCCCGGCGCGGCCATTCTCACGCCCAAAGCCCGAGGCCTTGAAGCCGCCCAGCGGCAGCGCCGGATCGGGCGGACCGGACCCGTTGATGCGCACGGTCCCGGCGCGCAGCCGGTTGGCCAGCTTGTGCGCACGGGTGATGTCACGGGTCCAGATGGCCGAGGACAGCCCGTATTGCGAGATCGTTGCCGCGCGCGGCGATGGCGTCCAGATCCTCATCGCCAAAGCGCATCAGGCACAGGACAGGGCCAAAGATTTCCTCGCGCGTGACGCTCAGATCGGCGCCGGGTTCCAGCAGGATCGTCGGCTCGATGAAATAGCCCGCATCGCCCTTGGTGTTGCCACCGGCCAGCAGGCTCACGCCCGCCTCGCGCCCGGCTTCGATATAGCTGGCGACCCGGTCGCGCTGGCGGGCGCTGATCAATGGGCCCATCTCGGTCGCCGGATCGGTGCCCGGCCCGACGCGCAGGGTTTGCGCGCGCGCGGTCAGCCCCTCGGCCACGCGGTCAAAGACGCTGGCGTGCACGAACAGCCGCGAGCCAGCGGCGCAGACTTGGCCCGCGTTGCCAAAGATGCCCATGGCGGCGGCGGGGATGGCGCGCTCAAGGTCCGCATCCCCGAAGATGAAGGTGGGGGATTTGCCGCCCAGCTCAAGCGTGACGCGCTTCATGGTCGCGGCGCTTTCACGCAGGATCTGCTGGCCGACGAGGGTGGAGCCGGTGAAGGAAATCTTGTCCACGCCGGGATGCGCCACCAGCGCGGCCCCGGCCTGATGGCCATAGCCGGTCACGATGTTGACCACACCCGCCGGAAAGCCTGCCTCGGCGATCAGCCGGGCGAGGCGCATGGCCGAGAGGGGCGCTTGTTCGGCGGGTTTCAGCACTACGGTGCAACCTGCGGCCAGTGCGGCGGCCAGTTTGCCCACGGCCATCACCAGCGGGAAGTTCCACGGCGTGATCGCGCCGACCACGCCCACGGCTTCACGCCGCGTGTAGCCCAGCCATTCGCCGGGCCATGACGGCGTGATCGTCTCGCCGCCCAGCTTGGTTGCCCAGCCGGCGAAATAGCGCAGCATGCCGACAGCGCCCATCACGCCGCCCATCTTGGCCATCATCAGCGGCATGCCGTTATCGAGGCTCTCGGTCAGCGCCAAAGCGTCGGCATCGGCGGCGACAAGATCGGCCAGTTTCAGCAGCATATCCTGCCGTCGTGCGGGGGCAGGCCCGACCAGCGCCCGTCGTCGAAGGCCTGGCGCGCGGCCATGACGGCGGCGTCAATGTCCCCTGCCTCACCGGCCGAGGCCTGCGAGAGCAGCGCGCCGGTGGCGGGGTCGTGGATGTCGATCAGGCCGTCGCCGCAGGGTGCGCGGAAATCACCGTCGATGAACTGCTGCACCGGGGCCTGTGCCAGAGCCGCGCGCAGGGGGGTGGTGGGGTCTTGGGTCATCGGATCACCTCAGCGAATGGCGTAGTAGCGAAACAGCGAATGGTCGGGCGGATCGTTCGGATCGACCTGCGGGCGGCGCTGCGCGACGCCGACGATCACCGTGCGGTTGAGCCACGCGTGGGGGCCATTCTCGGGCGCGCGGAAATAGGGCGTGCAGCGGAAATAGGCGGGCACATCGGCGGGCTCGTCCGGCCCCTGTCCCTGCGTGCGCAGCGGACGGTGCACGTAGCCCAGATTGCGGATGTAGATCAGCGCGCCGTCGTCGGCCTCGATCATGTAATGCGCGTTCAGCTCGACCACGTGATCGGCGCGCACCACCGGCCAGTCGGCCCCGGAATAGTCCACCAGCTTGCCGTTGAGCAACGGGCCGGTGATCACGCTGCCCTCACCGACCGAGGTATAGCCCTGCACAGCACCGCCATAGATCGGGCCGGTGGACCAGCGGCGGTCGAAATTGATCTGGATATCGAAAGCATGCTCATAGGTGAGCGCCAAAGGGTCGGTCATGCGTCTTCCATACGTTGAGGGGCGGGGGCGGGGCGGCCCAGCAGCAAATCGGCTGCCTTCTCCGCGATCATGATGGCCGGGGCCTGGGTGTTGCCACCGGGAATATCGGGCATCGAGGCGCAATCGGCCACCCGCAGCCCGTCGATACCGCGCACACGCAACTCGGCGTCGAGCACGGCGTCCGGCCCGCTGCCCATCGCGCAGGTCGAGGTCGGGTGCATCGCCGTGCGCACGGCGGCGCGCACGAAACCGTCGATCTCGGCGTCGGATTGCAGCGCGTCGGGGGGCAGGATGGCGCGGGTGACCATGCTGGCGGCGGGTTCGGTGGCGAAGAAATCGCGCACCAGCCGGACGTAACGGCGGAACGCGGCGCGGTCGGCCTCGGCCTGAAGCAGATTGTACTGGATCAGCGGCTTGGCGGCGGGATCGTTCGAGGCGGGCTTGACCCAGCCCCGGCTCTCGGGGTGCAACAGCACGCTGGCGACCGAGAAGCGCGAACCGACAGAGGGGCGCAGGCCCGGCACCCAGACATGGTTGTTCATCGCCAAGGGGCTGATCAGCAGTTGCAGGTCAGGGCGCTCAAGGCCTTCGCGCGTGCGCACGAAGCCTTGCAATCCAACGGGCAGGCCGCCGACGGGGCCAGAGCCATTCGCCGCCCAGCGCAGCACCGAGCGCGCCATGCGGTCAAGCCGCAGCTCACGGTCAAAGGTGAAATCGCCCGAGGCCTGATAGAAATGCGCAATCGAGGCGTGTTCCTGCAGGTTGCGCCCGACGCCGGGAAGGTCGTGCAGGGGTGTTATGTCCGCCGCCTGCAACTCATCCGCCGGGCCGATGCCAGACAGCATCAGGATTTGCGGCGAGCCATAGGCACCGGCGCAAAGCACCACCTCGCGGGCCGCAGTGATACGTTGGACAGCGCCCCCTGCCTGCACCTCGATCCCCACCGCGCGGCCCGCTTCGATCAGCACGCGGCTGACCAGCGCCTTGGACAGCACCGTCAGATTGCCGCGCGCCATCGCCGGGCGCAGGAAGCGCGCGGCGGTCGAGCCGCGACGACCCTGATGCGTGTTGAATTCAGGCGTGGCGAAGCCTTCGTGCTGCGCGCCGTTGAAATCATCGGTCAGCGCATAGCCCAGTGCCTGCGCGGTCTGTTGCAGGCGCGGGTGGACGTAAGCGTCGGGCTGATGCGCGGTGACCGTCAGCGGGCCGCCGGCACCATGGTGCGCCGACGCGCCGCCCCAATGGTTTTCCGAGCGTTTGAAATAGGGCAGCACATCGGCGTAAGACCAGCCGCGCAGGCCCTTTTGCGCCCAGCCGTCGTAATCGCTGGCCGCGCCGCGCGAATACATCATGCCATTGATCGACGAACAGCCGCCGATCACCTTGCCGCGCGGCACGGGCAGGCGGCGGTTGTCGGCGTAGGGTTCGGGCTGGGTTTCATAGCCCCAGCCCAGCGCGGGCGTGTTCATCGCCTTGAACCACGCCAGCGGCATCGACACCACAGGCCTGCGCTCGGACCCGCCGGCCTCGACCAGCAGTACGCGCAGCGCGGGGTCTTCGGACAGGCGGGCGGCGAGCACGCAGCCCGCCGATCCGGCGCCGACGACAATCACATCGTAGCCGGTGGTCATGCGGCAGGGGCCTCGGGCAGATGGCTGGCGGGCACCCAGTTGCCGTGCAACCCGCCGCGCAGGCGCAGCTCCAGCGGCATACGGGCAATCGGGCCTTCATCGACGCGCTGCGCATCGAACAGCACCAGATCCGAGCGATGCTCGGCCAGCATGTTCTCGATGGCGACAAGATAGCCGTCACCCTCGTTGATGCTGCCGGGGCGGGGGATGAAGGCGGGTTCCTGCAGGGTCGAGGTCGGGCCGGTCCAGTAGCTTTTGGTCTTGCCGGTGGCGTGGTCCATATGGCCCAGCACGTTGGTCATCAGGCCCGACATCGAGCGCCCGTTCGGCAGTTCCAGCGGGCGCGCGAAATCCTGTGCCAGCATATAGCCGTGGCGGTAGGGCATCGACGCATAGCGGTCGTCGATGCGGGGAAATTCACCGATGAAATCGGACAGCGGCACCATCGAATGGAAGTTTTCCGACTTGTCGCCCATGTCCACGCACCAGCGGGTCATGCGGGCGGCGGATTCGGCGCGGTTGAACTCGGCCCCGTGGACATCGGGGAAGAAGGGAAAGCCGTTGTTCTTGGCCATCGGGACGTCGAAATAGACCTTTTCGCCGTCGTTGAAGGCATTCATCACATGGCTGGCAAAGCAGTTTGGGGCCTTGAACCAGCGCACGTCCTTGGCGTCACCGCGACGCGGCAGGATGCCCAGATAGACCTCTTTGGTGGTGTCGAAACCAAAGTGCGGCAGCCCGGCTTCCAGACGCTCCCATGAGCTGACGATGGGAACGACGTGGAAACAGGCGTAATCCTCAGTCAGGCCAAAGTCGTGCATCATGCAGTAATAGGGCAGCTCGAACCAAACCTCGTGCTTGATCTTGTTCTGCGGGTCGATCTCGTAATAGACCATGTCGCGGGTGATCAGACCCTTGGCCGCATAGCCAAAGGCGCACATATCGCCCGTATTGGGGTCGAATTTCGGGTGGGCGGTGAAGGTCTGGCTGGTGATCTGACCACCCAGATCGCTGTAGCCTTCGGTTTCCAGCGTCCAGGGATCCATCATCACCGGCGGGCTGTCTTCCTTCAGTGCCCAGAGCTTCTTGTTCTGCACCACGACGTTGGTGTTGGCGGTGCCGCGATATTCGCCCTTGACGCTTTCGTCATCGGTCAGCGGGTTGCGGTAGGCGCCGAACAGCGCCTTGCCCGCCTCGCGTTCCAGCTTGAACTTGTCGGTGCGCACATAGCGCTGCTTGAAATCGACGCGCCCGTTCTTGAACCGGAAAGACGAGACCATGCCGTCGCCGTTGAACGGGATGTCATTGCCCAGCTTGGGCGGAAACTGCGCATCCGGCGCAACGCGGAAGAAGATGCCGTCCAGATCGCTGGGAACCTCGCCGATGACCTCAAGGTCCTTGACGTCGGCCTCCATGCGCGAGGGTTTGTTGAAGCCCTGAAAGCTGGGATGGTTGGGAAAAGCCTGCATGATCGTCTCGCTGTTCTGTGGGGTCAGGCCGCGCGCTGCGCGGGCCGCAAGGGGCGATCAGGTCACCCGGTAAAAACGCACCTTCACGCCGTCGCGATAGCGCGCGCCGGTGCAGACAAAGACGCTGCGGTTGAGCCAGTCGTAGCGGCCTTCGGGCGCGGTGAAGACGGGGGTGGTGCGGAAATAATATTCGGCCGGATCAACCTCTTGCCCCTGCATCATGCGTTGCATGACGGACGCAGGGCCGTGGCGAACACCGCGATTGCGGCACTCGATGCGCACGCCGTCGCCGGTTTCCAGCAGATACATCGCGTCAACTTCGGTCACGCCATCGGCGCGGATCAGCTGCCAGTCGAAACCGCTGACCATGGTGCCCTTGATGTCGGGGCCGACGAAGGGACCGCCTGCGTCGATCGGGATCACCTGCCGCCGCCCCGTGGGCACCGCACCGATCACCTGCGGCGGGCTGACGCCCCCGGTTGCTTCAAACACGAATTCCAGACCCGGTTCGTTCATTGCAGTCCCCCGTCATGGCAAGGGGGGCGCCGGGACAGGCCCGGCGCCCGCCAGATCAGTCGTCGAGCGTCACTTCAGAGATCATCGCGCGGACCAGATGGCGCGGCGGCGGGTTGTAGTGGACCCCGTCGCGCATGGCGTAGACGGCCATGTTGTTCCACAGCGAGATCTGCGGCACGTCGTCGTGCAGGATGCGCGTTGCCTCAACCACCAGCGGGCCGCGAACCTCGGGATCAACGGTCTGGACGGCCTGGGCCACCAGCGCGTCAAACGCCTCGTTACGGTATTGCGAGAACGGCGAGGCGGACCAATAGGTGAAGGCCAGTGCGATGGTCGGGTCGAAATATTCGGCCATCGGGGTGGGCGTGATGCCGACCCAATCCTCGGTCGTCGGGTTCGCCGTCGCGGCGCGCAGACGGCCGACGAAATCGGGCACGTCCAGACTGGAGACCTGCGTGTTGATGCCGACCTGTTGCAGATACAGCGCCACCGCCTCGGCCGTTTCGCGCAGGCCCGAGTTCTCGCCGTGCCACCAGATCAGCGGCATGTCAAAGCCGTTGGGGTAGCCCGCATCGGCCAGCAACTGCCGCGACAGCGCCGGATCGTAGCTGTAGTTTTCCAGCGTCTCGTCGTAGCCGACTTCGCCGGGCGCAAAGCGCGCGTGGCGACCGGGAACGCCGTGGAACAGCCCCTCGACGATGCCATCGGCATCAATCGCATGGGCAACCGCCAGCCGCACACGCACGTCATGCCACGGCACATCGGGGTTATTGAGGGTGAATTGCACCGAAACCGTCGGTGTGACCGCGATTTGTGCGGTGGTGAAGCCGTCGGCTTCAAGGCGGTCGCGCTCCATGAACGGCACGTTCAGGATCAGGTCAGCCTCGCCAGCGCGCAGCATGGCGACGCGGGTGCTGTCCTCACTGGCGAAAACGAAGCGCAAGTTCTTCACATCAGGCTCACCGCCCCAGTAGTCGGGGTTGGCCTCAAGGATCATTTCCTGCGCCGGGGTGTAGCTGACAAAGCGGTAGGGGCCGGTCCCGTTGGGATGCGAGACGAACTCGTCCTCACCCACGCGGTCGAAATAGGCCTTGGACACGATCGACAGGTTGCGCGGCGGCAGGAAGGTGACGTCGGCCGAGGTGAAGACCATGCGCACGGTCATGTCATCGACGCGCTCGATATGGTCGAAATTGCGCAGGCGCGACTGGTAGATACGCGAGCGTTCCGCCGTGCGTTCGTGGCTGAAAATGATGTCATCGGCGGTCAGCGGATCGCCGGAATGGAAGGTCACGCCTTCGCGCAAGCGGAGCGTCAGGATGCGGCCCTCGTCCGAGTATTCGAACGACAGGACGCCGGGCACCAGATTGCCCTGGGCATCCAGACCGACCATCGGTTCAATGATGTTTTCCATCACCGGGCGCGAGATGACGGTGTTGACCGAAATCGTCGGGTCCAGCGTGTCGGGCTGGTGGTTGATCGCCACGACGAACATGTCGTCCGAGGCAAGAGCGGGGGCAAAGCTGGCGGCCGTGAGGCCAAGTGCCATCGCCACCGCAGAGGCGGTGCGTCTCACTGTCATGGTGTTCCTCCCATTCGCTGATCGTGCGACGCAAGGGTCTCCCGCCCCCTGTTCTGCCGCCGCAAGGGCCGGATCTCTGCGACGCGTTGCACCACAGACCGGCCTTATTCGTCATATGTCTGATGGATTAGTGAGTCAAGAAATGAATATACGGGACCCGTATTTGTTCCTGCCCGCGATCCAGCGGCAGATACGGCCCTTTGCCGCGCTGCAGCGCCGTTGCCCTCAAGGCCACAGGCGACGACAAAGCGCCCGAGGCAGGAGCTTTAGCCTTGCCATAGGGGGGCAAATCCGCCAATCGACAGAGAAATCATCAGATGACACTGCGCGTGGAATGATCAGGGCCCGGGATGAACGCAACTGCCAAAGCCGACACGCTGCTTGCGGCGCTGACCCAAGAGCCGGTCGATGCCGAAGCGCAGCGCATCGCGGCCACGCTGGATACGTTCTATACGCGACCCGGCTACATGATCCGGCGCGCGCATCAGATCTCGAACGCGTCGTTCGTCGAGGATCTGGGATCGCTGGGCATCACGCCGACGCAGATGTCCTCGCTGGTGGTTGTCTGCGATTGCCCCGGCATTGATCAGATCACCCTTGCGCGGCGTATCGGCGTGGACCGCACCACCGCGTCCATGGTGGTCAACGGTCTGGCACAGCACGGTTTTCTGCGCTGCGAACGCTCTGCCCGCGATGCCCGCCGCAATGAGGTGACAGCGACCCGCGCGGGAATGGCCTGTACCCAGCTGGCGCGCGATTTCGCGATGACTAACAAGGGCAAGCTGCTGCACGCCTTCACGCCCCAGGATGAGGCGACGCTGCAATCGCTGCTCAAGCGGCTGATCGATACGGTGCCCGCCTCGCCGCCTGAATGGATCCGCCCGGACGGCACCGTGCAGTTCGGCACCGAAGACGCCTTTGCCGAGGATTTTCCGGGGCATTTCGGTCTGTATACCGCCTTTGGTTTTCTGCTGCGGCGGGCGCATCAGACGCTGGAGGCCGCGTTCATCGACTGCTGCCAGCCGGTCAATCTGACCCCGCGCCGCTACGGCGTGCTGCGCGTGGTCGAGGTGGCCGAGCCGCTGGAGCAGATCGCGCTGGCCCGCTGGCTGGCGCTGGATGGCTCGACCGCCGCGTCGGTGGTGACCGAGCTGGTGCGCCGGGGACATCTGGATCGCACACCGCATCCCAGCGACCGCCGCCGCCGTTTGCTGCAGCTTACGGATGAAGGCCGGACGCTGGTGGAAACCGCGCTGCCACTGGCGCGCGAGGCCAGTCTGCGGGCGCTGGCGGTGCTGGGCGACGATGCCGCCGAGTTTGGCCGGTTGATGCAGCTGTTTCTGGTGTCCAACGATTCGCTGAGCCGCGTGGCGAGCGAGCGCGCCGTCACCCAGCGCGCCGCCCAATTCTTGCAAGACGGCCTCGCGCCGTCCGCCGACCCGCGTTAAGCCGCGACGCTTTGCGTCAGCGCGTGGCAGGTGGCCACGGACCCGTCCGGTCCCGGCACGCTGGGCGGCGCGACCTGACGGCAGACATCCATCGCCAGCGGGCAACGCGGGTGGAAATGGCAGCCTTTGGGCGGGTTGAGCGGTGACGGCACCTCGCCCTCGATCTTGCGGTGTTCGGTCTTGGCCGGCCCCGGATTGACCTTGAGCGCCGACGCAAACAGCGCCTTGGTATAGGGGTGACGCGGGTTGTCGGCGATCTGCCGCGCCGGGCCCTGTTCGACGATGCGGCCCAGATACATCACCGCGATCCAGTCGCACATGCTGGCGACCAGCTCCAGATGGTGCGAGATCATGAAATAGGCCAGCCCGAGTTCATCCTGCAGATCCGCCAGCAGGTTCAGGATCTGCGCGCGCACGGAAACATCCAGCGCCGAGACTGGCTCATCGAGGATCAACAGACGCGGGTTCAGCGCCAGAGCGCGGGCGATGGCGATCCGCTGGCGCTGACCGCCGGAAAACTCGTGCGGCCCCTGCTGCGCCATGCGCGGGCTCAGGTTGACCAGTTCCAGCAGTTCGGCAACCCGGCGATCCATCTCGGCCGTGGAGAAACGGCCGGTGGCGATCATCGGCTCGGCGATGATCTCGCGCACTTTCATGCGCGGGTTGAGCGAGCCATAGGGGTCTTGAAACACCGTCTGGATATTGCTGCGATACGCGTTCAGATCGGCACCGGTCGCCTGATGCACCGGCTTGCCGTCGAACAGGATCTCGCCCTCGGTCGGCTCCATCAGCCGCAAGAGCAGCCGCGCGGTGGTGGATTTGCCACAACCACTTTCGCCAACCAGACCAAAGGTTTGTCCGGCGCGCACTTGCAGATTGATGCCATCCACCGAGCGGATCACGCTTTTCGAGCGTGCAAAGGGCAGTCCCTTGCGAAAGAAGAAATGCTTGCTCAGGTTGCGGGTTTCCAACAACAGATCACTCATGCCGGGATCTCCTCGCTGCGCCAGCAGGCGGCGCTGTGGTCCGGGGTCAGGGCGCGGCGCGGCGGGGCTTCGGCCCGGCACCGTGGTTGCACCATCGGGCAGCGCTGCGCAAAGGCGCAGCCCGGCGGCAGGTCGGCCAGATCGGGGGGCGAGCCGTCGATAGTGGGCAGCCGGTTGCCCCCTTCGGGCGCACCCGAGGAATGCATCAGCGCGCGGGTATAGGGATGCGCCGGGCGGTCGAAGATCTGGCGCACCGGGCCCATTTCCACCACTTCACCGGCATACATCACCATGATGTCGTCGCAGATATGCGCGGCCACGCCGAAGTCATGGGTGATCAGCAGGATCGAGATGCCTAGCCGGTCGCGCAGACCTGCCAGCAGATCCAGCACCTGCACCTGAATCGTCGGGTCCAGCGCCGTTGTCGGCTCATCGGCGATCAAAAGCGCCGGGTTCAGCGCAATCGCAATCGCCGCTACCACACGCTGCAACATGCCGCCGCTCATCTCGTGCGGGTACTGGTCCAGCCGGTCCTCGGGCGAGGGGATGCCGACCGAAGTCAGCAGCTCGACCGCGCGGGCGTGGCGCTCGGCTTTGCTCATCCGGGCGTGCATGCGCAGCGCCTCGTCGATCTGGTCGCCCACGGTATAGAGCGGGTCGAGAGAGACCGACGGATCTTGCAGGATCATGCCAATCGCGCGACCGCGCAAGCTGCGCATCGCGCGCGGCGATTTGGTCAGCAGGTCTTCGCCCTGAAACATCACCCGTCCGCCGGTCACCTTGGCGGCACGCGGCAGCAGGCGCATCACCGACAGCGCGGTCATGCTTTTGCCGCTGCCGCTTTCCCCGATGACGCCCATCACCCGGCCCTTGCCGACCGAGAAACTGAGCCCCCGCGCCGCGCGCACCGTGCGGCCTTCGCGGCCTTCGATTTCCACCGAAAGGTCGGTCACATCCAGCAGCGGTTCGATTGTGGTCTGGTCAAAGCTCATGCGTAACGGATCCTCGGGTCAACGACGCAGAACAGCAGATCGACCGCCAGATTGAGCAGGATCAGCAGCGTCGCGATGAACAACACGCCAACCTGAATGACCGGATAGTCACGGCTGACGAAACTCTCGATCATCAGACTGCCCAGACCGGGCCAGTTGAAGATCGTCTCGGTGATGACCGCGCCGCCCATCAGGTTGCCCAGCTGCAAGCCGCACAGCGCGATCACCGGGATCAGCGCGTTGCGCAGGGCGTGACGCCACAGGATGGTGCTTTCGGGCACGCCCTTGATGCGCAGGAACTTGACGTATTCGCTTTCAATCGTCTCAAGGATCGACGAGCGCGTCATGCGCAGGATGCCCGACAGCGGGAACGTGGCCAGCGTGACGGCAGGCATGATCAGCGACAGAAACCCGCTGCGGCCCGAGGTCGGCAGCCAGCCCAGCGTCACGGCAAACACGAGGATCGCCATAATCGCGATCCAGAAACCCGGCATGGATTGCAGCATGATCGCCACCACGCGGATCACCCGGTCAAACAGGCTGCCGCGCCAATAGGCGGACAGCATGCCCAGCGTGACACCCAGCACCAGTGCCAGCCCAAAGGCCGACAGCGTCAGCTCCAGCGTGGCGGGCAGGCGTTGCAGGATCACTTCGATGGCGGGGCGCTGATAGCGCAACGAGGTGCCGAAATCGCCGCTGAGCATGCCCATGAGGAACTGCCAGAACTGCACGATGACCGGCTGATCCAGCCCGTGCTGGGCGCGGAAGGCGGCGATCATCTCGTCCGTGGCATCCTGCGGCAGCATGAGCAGCGTCACATCGCCCGAGGCGCGCGCGGCGACGAAGATCAGCAGCAGCACGCCAAAGATGGTGATCGCCGCCAGCCCCAGCCGTTTGAGAATATAGTTCAGCATGGCGCTTACCGTTTCTTCAGTTTCGGGTCGAAATAATCGCGCAGCCAGTCGCCCAGCAGGTTGGCCCCCAGCGCCGTCAGCGCGATGGCCAGACCGGCGAAGGTGGGGATCCACCAGGCAGTCGACAGATACGTGCGCCCATCGGCCACCAAGAGGCCCCAGGCCGAGGCGGGCGGCTGGATGCCCAGACCGATGAAGGTGATCGCAGCCTCGATCACCAGCGACGCGCCGAATTGCAGCGTCATCAGCACGATACAGGTGGGCGCGAGGTTGGGCAGCAAGTGGCGCAGGAAGATCCGCAGGTCGCTGACATTGGCGACCTTGGCCAGTTGCACGTAGCCCGCGCGCTTCAGCGCCAGTGTCTCGCCGCGGATGACCCGCGCGTAATCGGCCCAGAACACCAGAATGATCGAGATCAGGATCGTCGCCAGACCACCGCCTAGCGCCGCGCCGATCAGGATGGTCAGCAACACCGGCGGGATCGACATTTTCACATCGACGATGCGCATCAGGATCATGTCGATGACGCCGCCGTAATAGCCCGCCATCATGCCGACCGCCGTGCCGATCACCGCCGCGACAGACACACTGACAGTCGAGACGATCAGCGCGATCCGCGCGCCCTCGATCAACCGGCTGAACAGGTCGCGGCCGAACTGGTCGGTGCCCAGCACATAGGCCCAGTTGCCGCCCTCAAGCCATGGCGGCGGCAGCAGACGGATGCCAAAGCTGATGCCCAAGGGGTCATGTGGCCAGATCCACGGCCCAAACAGGCCGCAGATCACCATGGGGGCGAGCAGCAGCACTGGGATGATCGGCAGGCCGAACAGCGTGGTCAGCCGCCGCTTGGCGCGCCGCAATGTGGGCGAGGTGAGGGGCGGGGCGTCCGTGGTGGTCACCGTGCGTCTCCTGAGGTCGGGGCGCCGGTCCCAAGGGGGCCGTATAGCGCGAGGTCGTCATAGGACGAAAGGAAGGGCAAAGCGGGCGGGCGCATCACGCCGCGCCCTTGATCAGATCGGCGGCTTTTTCACCGATCATCAGCACTGCCGCGTTGATGTTCGAGCCGGGGATCGTCGGCATGATCGACGCATCGGCGACGCGCAGCCCCGCAACGCCGCGCACGCGCAGATCGGGGGTCAGCACGGCGGCGTCATCGACACCCATGCGGCAGGTGCCTGCCGGGTGTTGGGTGACCCCGGCTTGGGCGCGGATCGCCGCGTCAATCTCGGCGTCGGTTTGCAGCGGCGCGCCCGGTTGCAATTCATGCGCCATCAGCGCGGCTTGGGTCGGCATGCCGTAGACATGCCGCGCGGCCTGCAGGCCGCGGCGCAGGGTGGCGACGTCTTCATCATCGCCGAGCAGGTTCAGGAAAACCTTGGGCGCATCGGTGATGCTGGCTGAACGCAGCTCCATATGTCCCCGGCTCTTGGGGTGCAGCAGGCAGATCGACGCATAAAAGGCGTGCGGGGGTGGCGGGGTAAGGCCGGGGAACCACAGATCGGCGCGGATCGCGACCGGGCTGGACAGGATCTGGATGTCGGGCCGGTCCACGCCCTCGGTCACGCGCAACTGGGCCGAGCCGGAACAGACGTGGCTGGAAAACGGCCCCGTCCCGCTGACCCACCAGCGCAGCGCCGACAGCGCGGCGCGGTCCCAGCGCAGCTGGCGCGAGAAGGTCTCGGGCCGCGCGGCCTGATAAACCAGATCGAGGCGCGGGTGTTCGAGCAGGTCTTGCCCCACGCGGGCCAGATCAGCGCGCACGGGGATGCCGTGTTCGCGCAGGTGGGCCTCGGGCCCAAGGCCCGAGAGCATCATCAGTTGCGGGGTGTTATAGGCACCGGCGGACAGGATCACCTCGCCCGCCGTGATCTCATGCACCGCGCCGCCATGGCGGACCACAACGCCGCTGACCCGCTCGCTCGCGAAGAGCAGGCGTTCGGTCAGCGCGCGGGTCAGGATCACCAGATTGGGCCGCGCGCGGACCTCTGCCGTCAGATAGGCCCGCGCGGCTGAGGCGCGGCGACCGCGTTTGTCGACGGTGATCTGGCCGGGGCCGAAGCCCTCCTGATCCTCGCCATCGTAATCCTCGGTCAACGGATAGCCCGCGTCGGCATAGGCTTGCCGCAGTTCCTCCTCGAACAGCCCGACATTGCGGATGCGGCTCAGCTGCACCGGACCATCCCCGCCATGATACGGGCCTTCGCCGCGCCACGAGGTTTCCGAGCGTTTGAAATAGGGCAGCACATCGTCATAACCCCAGCCCGAACAGCCCAGATCGCGCCATTCGTCATAATCGCCACGATGGCCGCGAATGTGGAACATGCCGTTGATCGACGACGAGCCGCCGATCACCCGCCCGCGCGGAATCGGCACGCGGCGGTTGCCGGTCTGTGCTTCGGGTTCGGACCAATAGGGCCAGGTGAAACGCGGCGTGCGAAGGGCCTTCATGAAACCCAGCGGCATGCGCAGATAAGGGTGCGTGTCGCCACCGCCCGCTTCCAGCAGCAAGACCCGCACGCGCGGGTCTTCGCTTAGGCGGCGGGCCAGCACGCAGCCCGCAGTCCCGGCACCGACGATGATATAATCGTAATCGGCCATGGGATCAGAGAACTTTGTAATACCAAAGATGCAGGATCTCGGGGTGACGCTCGCCAAAGCCCACAAAGACGTTGCGCGTCAGCCAGTCGTATTTGCCGATCGGCGCTTCCAGTACCGAATAGGTGCGGAAATAATACTGGCTGGCGTCGATCACCTCACCTTTCAGGTTGTCGCGCAGGGCCTTGGGGATCACCCGGTAGCCGGTGTTGCGGATGTTCACCAAGGTGCCGTCATCCGTCTCGAACGAATAGCGCGCGTCGATGCTGTCAACGCCGTCAGGGCGCACCAGCGGCCATTCGGTGCCACCCGGCAGGATCTCACCGCGGATCGCGGGGCCTTCGACGGTGCCGCCGCCGACGGTCATGATCAACCGCGTGCCCGAACCGTGCAGATTGCCCAAAGCGCGGGCGGGGTTGACGATCACCTTGGTCGCAAAGGCGAATTCCAGCTGAGGGGTCATGGTTTTGAGCCAGATCGGCTCGGCGCTGGACAGGTCGGTCATGGGAATGTTCCGCGTTTCAGGTCTTGGGGAGCGGCGGGCCGTTGTGGCCCGCCGCCAATCGCTCAGT
Organism: Pararhodobacter zhoushanensis; assembly: GCF_025949695.1. Classification (NCBI taxonomy): domain Bacteria; kingdom Pseudomonadati; phylum Pseudomonadota; class Alphaproteobacteria; order Rhodobacterales; family Paracoccaceae; genus Pararhodobacter; species Pararhodobacter zhoushanensis. Next base: position 775,239 of record NZ_JAPDFL010000001.1, read on the forward strand.
CAGTCACTCAGTCAAAGCTGACATCGCGCAGCTGCACCACCGGGAACCAGCGCTGCGTCGGGGTAAACTCGACCCCTTCGGCCTGCGCATAGACGGCGACGAAGTTCCACAGCGGCACCAGCGCCGCATCCTCGTACATCAGCGCGAAGATCTGCTGCAGCACGGGGCCGCGCTCGGCCGGGTCCAGCAGCGTGTTGGCCTGCGCGATCAGCGTATCGACATCGGCGTTGCGGTAGGGCGCAAAGGGCGAGCGGCCATAAAAGGCAACCGTCAGCGCCTCGATCGGGTCGCTCTGGTTGGCCCAGGGCATCGCGCTGATGCCAACGTAAACGCCGTCCTCAGAGCCGGAAACCTCCCGCAGCATGCCAAGGAACTGCGAGGCCTCCAGCGTCTGCACATCGGCGTTGATGCCGACCTGTTGCAGATAGAGAACCACCGCTTCCGCCGTTTCGCGCAGACCGGCAAAGGCCCCGCCCCAGATGTAGAACGGCATGTCGAAGCCATTGGGATAGCCCGCATCCGCCAGCAGTTGCCGCGCATGGGCCGGGTCATAGGCGCGGAACTCAAGCGCGGGATCATAGCCCAGCTCGCCTTCGGTCACGGCCTCGGACACTGCAGGCACGCCCTGCAGCAAGCCGCCGATGATCGCTTCGCGGTCGATGGCATAGGCAAAGGCCTGACGCACGCGCGGGTCATGCCACGGCACATCGGGATTGGTGGTCTGGAACTGGATGCCGACGGTCGGGTGGGCGTTCAGGAACTCCAGCCCGAAACCCGCGCTGCGCAGGGATTCCACGTCCGTGTAGGGCACGTCCATGGTCATGCCGACTTCGCCGGTCTGCAGCTGCGCCAGACGGGTCGAGGCCTCGCGCACAAAGCGGAACGTGGCGTTTTCGACCTGCACGGCGTCGCCCCAGTAGCCGTCAAAGCGGCGCAGGACCATGTTGGAGCCGGGCGTGTAGCTGACGAATTCATAGGGGCCGGTGCCAACCGGGTGGCGGGTGAATTCCTCTTCGCCCACGCGGTCGAAATAGGCTTTCGACGCAATCGAAAACCCGCGCGCGGGCAAGAGCCCGGCGTCGGGCCGGCTGAAGACCATCCGCACGGTATAGGGATCGACGATCTCAAGATGATCGACGTTGCGCGCCCGGCGCGCATATTGCGGCGCGCGTTCGGTCATGCGTTCGTGGCTGAAGACCACATCCTCGGCGGTGAACGGGTCGCCCGAGTGGAAGACCACGTCTTGCCGCAGGTGGAAGGTGATCATCATCCCGTCGGGTGACGCTTCGAATGAGGCCAGCCCCGGCACAACTTCGCCGTCGGTCGTGGTGCGCCACAGGCCTTCGGTGATGTTCTCCAGCGTGATCCGACCACCCGGCGCGTGCGAGGTTGAGGTCAGGTCCAGCGTGTCGGGCTCTTCGGCCACGGCCACGATGAAATTGTCGGGCGTGGCCTGCGCCTGTGCGGCGCGGGTTGCCGGCACGATACCAAGGGCCAAAGCCAGCGCAAGCGCCGTCAGCCCCGTCAGGGGTCTCACAATCGTCATATATCCTCCCTCTGGCCCGAGGCTCTGGGCGCACAGCCTCCGCTCTGCGTGAGTCGCCCGCCTCATTGGCCGTTGCCTTGTTTCAGCCCCTTCAAGCTACGCAAGAATTCTGGGGTGTTCAAACAAAATAGTCATACCACATACGATTTTTCTTCTCCCCCTTGAGTCTCCTTGTATATTCGGCATCCTGAGATAGAGAATCTGGGTTGGAAAGCCGCCGTTTTCTCAAACTGCAAGATTTTGACCCCTGAATAGCCGCGAATCGGAGCCCTCATGACACCCACAAGCCCCCAAGCCCAGATCTTTGATGTGGTGATCAACGGCGGCGGTCCCGTCGGCATGGGGCTGGCCATCGAGCTGGGCCTGCGCGGCGTTTCGGTCTGCGTGGTCGAGCGCCACGCCACGCCACAACCGATCCCCAAGGGCCAGAACCTGACCCAGCGCACGGTCGAGCATTTCCACTTCTGGGGCTGCGAGCAGGCGCTGCACGAGGCGCATCCGATCCCCAAGGACAGCGGCATCGGCGGGATCACCTGCTATGGGTCACTGACCGGGGACTATCAGCACGACTGGCTGGAACGTTCAAAGCTGCGCGACTTCTACTACAGCCGCAACGCCCGCCTGCCGCAATACGCGACCGAAGCGGTGCTGCGCGCCCGTGCGGCGCAGATCGACACGATCACCCTGCGCTATGGCTGGACCGGCACCGGGGTGGAACAGGACGCCGACAGCGCGACGCTGCATATCGAGGAAAAGGATGGCCCCGGGCGCGACAGCGTGCGTGGCCGCTATCTGGTCGGCTGCGATGGCAGTCACTCGATGGTGCGGCAGGCGGCGGGGATCACCCAGTCGCAGCAGGAACACCGCAAGCTGATGTCGCTGGTGGTGTTCACCTCGGAAGAGCTGGACACGCTGCTCAAGCGCTATCCGGGCAAGGCGTTCTACAATGTGCTGAACCCGAAATATGACGGCTACTGGCTGTTCTTTGGCCGCGTCGATCACGGCACCAGCTGGTTCTTCCACGCCCCGGTGCCGCTGGGCACCACCGCCGAGAATTTCGACTTCCCCGCCTTCCTGCACGAGGCCGCAGGCCAGCCTTTTGATCTGTCCATCGACTATGTCGGATTCTGGGATCTGCGCTTCACGCTGGCCGATCAGTACCGTCAGGGCCGCGTGTTCCTGGCGGGCGACGCGGCGCATTCGCACCCGCCTTACGGGGGCTTCGGCATCAACTCGGGGCTGGAGGATTCGGTCAACCTGGGCTGGAAACTGGCCGCGATGGTGCAGGGCTGGGGCACCGAAGCGCTGCTCGACAGCTATCACACCGAACGGCACGGGGTCTTCGCCTCGACCATCGAGGACTTCATCGCCAATTACATCCGCGAGGACCGCAGCTTTCTGTCCACCTATGCGCCCGATCAGGACCGCACCGCGTTCGAAACGGCATGGCAGGCGCGCAGCGAGGATGACAGCGACGTGCGCCTCTTTGCCCCCAACTATGCCGGATCGCCTGTGGTGGGGGTCAGCGCGGGCGCGCCCTCGGCCACCGGCGGGCACGAGGTTGCGGCGCGCGTCGGTCACCACCTGACGCCGCAGGCGCTGGCGGATGGTCGCAATGTGTTCGAGGCGCTGGGCGCCGATTACACCCTTCTGGCACTGAGTGGTGCCGCCGAGGCGCAGGTCACAGCCCTCGTCGATGCCGCCAAAGCTGCGGGTGTGCCGCTCATTGTCGTGCATGATACCGGCACCGCCGCCAAGACCTATGGCGCGCCGCTGGTGCTGGTCCGTCCCGATCAGTTCGTCGCCTGGGCGGGAACGAGCATCGACGCGCACCCCCTGATGCAACGCCTGCGCGGAGCCTGACGCCGGCCAAGAGCCTATAGGGCCGTGCGGCTGTCCCACAACCGCTGGGCCTGCGCCTGCGCCTGAAGGAAGGTGAGATCCGGCTGAAGCGCGATCAGCCCCAGCGCCGCGCTGTCGCGGATGGTGGCGGTGATCTCGACATCGCGCGCGCGACCCTGCCAGAGCGCCGCCAGCATCTCAGCCGGGCTGTACCCTTGTGGCAGCGGCTCGGGTGCTGCGGCAAGGGTTGGCGGGATGGTGAAAAGCGTCTCGCCCTCGGGGCCAGCCAGTGACAAGGGCATCCAGCGATGCGGCGTCGCCTGTGCCACGTCGCGCTGGCTGAGAACGGTCAACACCCGCCCCGCGCGCAGATGCTGCAAGGTCGACGCAAAAAGCCTGCCGCTGCCGGTGAAGGGCACGCCAGCCAGTGTCACCCCCAGCTTCAGCGGATCGAGCAGGCGCAGCCCGGTCTGCGCAATCGTTCGCATCCCCAGCACCGCGTACAGGTCGCCCAGCGCGGCCATTTGCGGCGCGGCCTGCTCGATGGTCAGATAGGCGATGCCCCGGTCGCGCAACAGTGCGGCAGCCTCGGGCAGGGTGGCGACCTGGGGGATGCGCAGGGCGTTGAGCAGGGCGGGCAGCGGTCCCTGTTCGGGCGTGTAGCCGTGCAGCAGCACCGGCGTGCCGGAATCAGCCAACAGCCGCGCTGCGGCAAGGAACCACGCGGGGCGGCGCTGCCGGGGTGAGGGGTGCACCGGCCAGTCAAGCGCGGGACGGTTGCCCACAGCCAACCCCTGATGCTGCGGCAGTGCGGCTCGTCCCGCCGCGACAAGGCCCGCCAGTTCAGGCCCGACCGCGCCGCGTTGCTGAATCCCCGCCAGCAGCGCGCCCACCTGCACCGGATCGGCCTCGCCGCGCAGCAGAATGCCAAAGGCGTCCTCGGCCTGCGCGAAACTCAGCGCTCCGGGTTGCCGAGACGACCCCGACAGCCGCGCGATATGGGCGGCGAGGCGGGTCTGCGGTGCGGCGTCCGCGCTGACGGCATCAAGCCGCGCCAGCAGGCCGTCAGGGTCGGGCATACCCTCGGGCCGCGCCTGTGGCGAGATATCGAGCACAACCCGCTGGCGCGTCCTTGGCGGCAGCAAGGGCGAAGGAGCGTCGCCTGCGGGCCATTCCAACGGATCGGCATCGCGCAGGGCCAGCAGCGCGCGCGCCTCAAGCGTGAGCGCCGCGACACGGCGTCGCAGCGTCCCGGCGAGCGGCGAGGGCACCATCCGCCGCCCCTCGCGCACAAGGATCGGGTCGTCATACTGCGCGCGCAGCTGTGCCAGAAGGCGGCTGACACCCGGAACCGAGAGGTCCAGCGCCTGGGCCGCGCCGGAAACCGATCCGGCTTTCAGCAAGGCATCCAGCACCACCAGCAGACGCAGGCCAGACAGGGCATCCGTCCGGGTTTCCGGTTCATTCCCAAGGGATTGTGCGGCGGTGACGGGGGGCGTCTTGTCCATCCGGCTCATGGCCGGATCGCCCGGCGCCTGACCGCAATCCGCCGTCTTTGCGATTTCCTGAACTTGGAATCATTCTCATTCATCGCGGTTGTGCCCCAGTCTTGATCCTATAGCTGACGGAAATAGTCAGCATTGCACGAAGGACAAGTAAATGTCACAGCACCGTCGGTCGACCCCCGATCAATCGCCCCGCCTTGAAGGCCGCCTCCAGCGGCTGACCCTGCGGGCCAGCTGCGGCGTCCTTGCACTTGGCGCGGCGCTGCCCACAGGTCTGTCGGCGCAGGCAACCAACGGCGACGTCCCGGTCGATCTGGGGCGTATCGTCGTCACGGCGGCGGGGTTCGAGCAGGCGATCGCCGATGCCCCGGCGTCGATCACCGTGATCTCGCGTGAGGATCTTGAGACCGGCGCCTACCGTGACCTGACCGACGCTCTGCGCGAAGTTCAGGGCCTTGTCACCACCGGCATCGCCAATGAACAGGACATCCAGATCCGTGGCCTGCCCGGCGGCTACACGCTGATGCTGATCGACGGCCGCCGCGTCTCGACCCGGGAATCGCGTCCGAACGGCGACTCGGGCTTTGAGCAACGCCACTTCCCGCCGCTCAACATGATCGAGCGGATCGAGGTGGTGCGCGGCCCGATGTCGTCGCTCTACGGCGCCGACGCGATGGGGGGCGTGGTCAATGTGATCACGCGGCCTGTGGCCTCGACCTGGTCGGGCAGCGTCACGACCGAAGGCACGGTGCAAGAGCACAACCAGTTCGGCAATTCCGCCGCGCTGTCCTTCGAGGCCAGCGGTCCGTTGATCGCCGACCGTCTGGGCGTGCAGATCTGGGGCCGGCTTTATCGCCGCAGCGAGGACACGCTGATCGGCGGCATCGAAGAGGCCGAGGATTCAAGCCTCGGCGTGCGGTTCAGCTTCACGCCGACGGATGACCATGAATTCACGCTCGAGGCCGGGCGCTCGCGTCTGGGGTCGACCGCGACCGCCGGTGGCACCATCGCCGCAGGCAGCAATGGCAGCCACCGCGAGAATGACCGCGATTACCTTGTGCTGGGCCATACCGGCCATTTCGGCGCGGCCGAAACCCAGCTGACCTTCCAGCACGAGGAAGCCGCGCGCTATACCTATGCGGACCCTGCGGCGACGCCCGGCTGGGTGCTGGACGAACGCATCCCGCGGTTGGCCAACACCACGCTGGACGGTCAGGTTACGCTGCCCTGGGCGCTGGGCGGCGAGCATCGGACGGTCATGGGCTTCCAGTACAGCCGTGCTCAGCTGACCGACCGGGGGTATGCCGCCACGGATCAGGACATGCAGGTCGAGCAATGGGCGCTCTTTGCCGAGGACGAGTGGCGCCTGTCTGACAGTTTCGCGCTGACCGGCGGTCTGCGCTATGACCACCATTCGATCTATGGCGGTCAGGTCAGCCCGCGCTTGTATGCCGTCTGGCACGCGACCGAGGCGCTGACCATCAAGGGCGGTGTCTCGACCGGGTTCACCGCGCCGGCCATCCGCCTGATCGCGCCGGGCTACTACTATCCGACCCAGCGCGGCGCGGGCGTGATTGCGCCCAACCCCGATCTGCAACCCGAGACCAGCACCAGTTTCGAGCTGGGCGGTATCTGGGAACGTGGCGGTCTGAGTTTCAGCGCGACGGGCTTTTACACCGATTTCCGCAGCAAGATCTCGAACATGAACACCGGGATGCTGGTGAACCCCGACACGGGCGCGATCATCGACCCCCTGGGCGGCGCGGCGTGCAATGCGACCGAGATCGCGGCCTACCCGGGGTATCGCTGTCTCTGGCAGGCTTTCAACATTGACGATGCGGTGGTGCAGGGGGTCGAACTGGCCTCGTCCTGGCAGATTGATGAAACCTGGGCGCTGCGCGGCAGCTACACGTTCACCGACAGCGAGCAACGCACCGGCGATTACGCGGGCTTCCCGCTGCAACGCACGCCGCGCCATCGCGCCACGCTGCGCGTCGACTGGGCGCCGATGGACAGCGCGCTCTCGCTCTGGGCGGCGGCCACCTATCATGGCGAAGAGATCGCCGCCGGCGCCCGGATTGGCACCAATGGCCGCCCGGTGTTGATCAACGGCGTCGCGGGCCGTGCCTACGATCCTTACACCACGGTGGACCTTGGCGGTTCGTATGCGCTGACCGACGCCGTCACGATGAATGCCGCCGTCTACAACCTGTTCGACGAGGTCGTCGAGGCCACCGACAGCAACACTGTGGGCGAGGGGCGGCGGTTCTGGCTGGGCCTGACCGCGCGCTTCTGATCCCCCTTTTGAACCGAAAGATGATGTCCATGGCTTTCTTGCACCGCAGCTTTGCCTTTGCCGCCGCCCTGACGCTGGTGACAGCACCAACGCTGGCCGAAACCGTGACCCATGCGCAGGGCACGACCGAGATCGAGGGCGTGCCGCAGACCGTGCTGGTCTACGATTCTGCAACGCTGGATAATCTCGATGCGCTGGAAGTGCCGGTTGCCGGTGCCCCGGCCGCCGCGCTGCCCGGCTATCTGTCGCAGTATGGCGCGCCGATCGGCACAATGTTCGAACCTGACTTCGAAGCGGTGAACGCGGCTGAACCCGACCTCGTGCTGGTCGGCGGACGCTCGGCTCCGCAGTATGCGGCCCTGTCGGCGATGGTGCCGACGCTGGACCTGACCGTCCCGCGTGAGGGGTATGTGGACGGTGTCGCGGCCAATCTGGCACTGCTGGGGCGGATCTTTGACCGTGACGCCCAGGCTGCCGCGCTGATCGAGGGGCTGCGCAGCTCGGTCGCCGCGCTGCACGCCGAGGCCGGCGATGCCGGACGGGTGCTGGTCGTGCTCACCACCGGTGGACGCATGAGCGCGCACGGTCCCGGCTCGCGCTTTGCGGTGATCTATGACGACTACGGCTTTACCCCGGCGGTCGAAGGTCTGGACATTGGCACGCATGGTCAGGCGATCTCGTTCGAATTTATCCGCGAGACGGACCCTGACTGGCTGTTCGTGGTCGACCGCGACGCGGCGATCGGGCGCGAGGGTCAATCGGCTGCCGCCTATCTGGACAACCCGCTGGTGCAATCGACCAGAGCCTGGCAGCAAGGGCAGGTGGTCTATCTTGATGCGCAGGCCTGGTACCTGATCGGCGGTGGTGTGCAGGCGATGCAGGCCAGCATTGCCCAGTTGCGCGACGCGCTGGCGCAGGCCGGAAACTGACGATCCGTAGTCATGCCTGAGCCCCGTTTGCCAAGGCCGCCATCCGCTCGCGCCGCGCTGGTGCGGCTGATCGTTCCGCTTGCTCTGGCGACGACGCTGGGGCTGGGGGTCGCCAGCCTGTTCGTTGGTGTCAGCGCCGTCAGCCCTGCGCTGATCTGGGCAGAGCGCGGCGCGGGCCCCGCCACCGAGGTGCTGCTCACCGCGCGCCTGCCCCGGACGCTGGCGCTGGCGCTGGCGGGCATGGGGCTGGCACTGGCCGGGCTGGTGCTGCAGGTGCTGGTGCGCAACCGCTTCGTCGAGCCCTCGACCGTCGGCACCACGGAATCCGCCTCGCTGGGGATCTTGATGGTGATGCTCTTCGCGCCCGGCATGCCGGTCGCCGGACGCATGGCAGTGGCGGCGTTCTGCGGGCTGGCGGGGACTATGCTGTTCCTGCTGCTTCTGCGCGCCGTGCCCCGGCGCTCGGCCCTGATGGTGCCGTTGCTGGGGCTGCTGTTGTCCGGGGTGATCGGCGCGGTGACGACGTTCATCGCCTATCGCACCGACATGCTGCAAAGCCTGGGCGCGTGGAGCACCGGTGATTTCTCCATGGTGCTGGCCGGGCGCTATGAGGGGCTGTGGATCGTGGCCATCCTCGCTGCGCTGACGGCCCTGTTCGCCGACCAGATCACCGTCGCCGGACTGGGACGTGACATGGCGACAGGGCTTGGGGTCAATCACCGCGCGGTGCGGGCGGCAGGGGTGCTGCTGGTGGCCCTGCTCAGTGCTGCGGTCATCGTGACCGTCGGCATGATCCCCTTTCTGGGGCTGGTCGTGCCCAATATCGTCAGCCTGCTTCTGGGCGACAATCTGCGCCGCACCCTGCCGGTCGTCTGCCTGTCGGGTGCGGCTTTGGTGATGGCCTGCGATATCGCCGGCCGGCTGGTCGTGCGCCCCTATGAAATGCCGATCGGACTGACCATGGGCATCGTCGGCAGCGGCCTGTTTCTGTGGCTGCTGACCCGGAGCCGCCGCCATGACGCCTGAGCAGCGCACCCGCGTCATCACACGCCGCCTGATCCTGCTGGTTGTGCTGGCCCTGCTGGCCGCAGCCGGGTTCATGTTGCTTCAGGCGCGGGGAAGCTGGGACTTCCTGCTGCCGTTTCGCGGGCGCAAACTGGCGGCGCTGGCCGTGGTTGCCGTGGCCGTGGCGCTGTCGACGGTGATTTTTCAGACCGTGACGCAGAACCGGATCCTGACACCGTCGATCATGGGGTTCGACGCTCTCTATGTTCTGATCCAGACACTGATGATCTGGGGCCTCGGTGCCGGGCGGGTGGCCGGGCTCGATGGTCGGCTGGTCTTCGCGCTGGAACTGGCGACGATGATCCTTTTTGCCCTGTTGCTGTTTCGCTGGATGTTCGGCCCGCGCAGTCAAGACCTGCATCGGCTGATGCTGGTGGGGATCGTGCTGGGCACGCTGTTTCGTGCCATTGCGGGCTTCTTGCAACGCATCATCGACCCCGACAGCTTTACCGTGTTGCAGGATCGGCTGTTCGCCAATTTCAACACGGTGGACCCCGGCCTGCTCAGCCTCTCGGCGCTGATGGTCGCGGGGCTGGCGCTGATCGTCTGGCGGCTGGTGCCCGAGCTGGACGTGCTGGCACTGGGGCGCGAGGCATCTATCGGTCTTGGCCTGCCGCAAGAGCGGCTGACGCGTGGACTGCTGGTTCTGGTCACGGTCCTTGTCGCGCTGTCGACGGCGCTGGTCGGGCCGATCACCTTCCTTGGCCTTCTGGTTGCCAACATCGCCTATCTGATCATGCCTACGGGGCGTCACGCCGTGGTCTTGCCCACTGCCGCGCTGGTGGCGCTGATCACGCTGATCGGCGGCCAGACGCTGCTCGAGCGCGTGCTGCAGTACGACAGCGCGCTGGCGGTGGTGGTGGAATTCGCCGGTGGCCTCGTCTTCATTCTTCTGGTCGTGAGAGGAGTCGCGAAATGATCGCGATCGAGAAAATCGAGCGGCGCTATGACGGCGTGCCGGTGCTGGCAGGCATTGATCTGCAGGTGCCGCAGGGCGGGCTCACCGCCCTCATCGGGCCGAACGGCGCGGGGAAATCGACGCTGCTGTCGGTGATGGGGCGGTTGCAGAAAGCGGATGCAGGCCGCGTCACGCTGGATGGCATGGACCTTGCAACGGCACCGGGGCGCGAGGTTGCCAAGCGGCTGGCGCTGTTGCGGCAAGACAACCACACCGCCGCCCGGTTGACGGTGCGCGATCTTGTGGCCTTCGGGCGCTATCCGCATTGTCGCGGAAATCCAGGCCCCGAGGATCACCGCCAGATTGCCCTCGCGCTCAGCACGCTGGGGCTGGAGCCGCTGGCCGACCGCTTTCTGGACCAGCTTTCCGGCGGGCAGCGGCAGCGGGCGCATATCGCCATGGTGCTGGCGCAGGACACCGACTGCATCCTGCTGGACGAGCCGCTCAACAATCTCGACATCAGCCATGCCGTGCGGATCATCACATTGGTACGCGAGGCGGCGCGCAGCCTTGGGAAGACGGTTGTCGTGGTGCTGCACGACATCAACATGGCGGCGGCGCATTGCGACCGGATCGTGGTGATGAAGGCCGGCCGCGTCCTGCGCCACGGCCCGCCTGAGGCAGTGATGGAGGACAGCTTTCTGTCCGAGGTCTACGAGACGCCGATCCGCGTTCACCAGCTGGATGGACGGCTGCTCGCGCTCTACTGACCTGCGGTTGTGGTCTTCCGGTTGCGTTGGGCGTGCAGCACCGGACGTCAGCAAGCGTCGCCTGAGTGCGCCCTGCAAGCGACCGCTTTTCGCGCAGTGACGCCCCGCCTCTATCGTTGGCATGCGGGATGTTTTGCGCGTGGCGTTTCCACGATCTGTCGTCCTGAAGACCCGGTTTCGAAACACGCCGCGCGGTTTCGCCGGGCAGGCAAGGCGTGTGGGATCCGGGCGGAAAACCAATGCGCGCAGAGGCGGTGCCATTGCTTCCGCGTAGGGCAATCGCACCGGATAAATACCCACGCCCATCGGGCAAGAGGCTAATGCTATCAAAGAGATGGAAATGGTGCCCAGGGGCGGATTTGAACCACCGACACGAGGATTTTCAATCCACTGCTCTACCCCTGAGCTACCCGGGCACGGGTGAAGGCATCTGCCTTCTGGGTGGCCGTTAATTAGGCGAGGGCGCGGGCGGTGTCCAGAGGGAATTTTGCACTTCCTGCGCCTTTGCCAAGATGTGATAGTAAACCTGTTCACGACCTAGGAGAGCCCATGCGCCCGATCCGCGGCATCCTGTATAAATTGATCGCGGTCACGATGTTCATCGCGATGTCGAGCATGGTCAAGTCGCTGTCCGATGACATTCCTCCGGGCGAAACGGTCTTTTTCCGCTCGGCTTTTGCGTTGCCGGTGATTCTGGGATGGCTGGCTTACCGGAGAGAATTGCGCACCGGACTCAAGGCCTCGCGCCCGCTGGGGCATTTCTGGCGCGGGCTGGTGGGCACCTGCGCGATGGGCATGGGATTTGCCGCGCTGGCCTTTCTGCCGCTGCCCGAGGTGACGGCCATCGGCTATGCCGCCCCGCTGCTGGTGGTGATCTTTGCGTCCATGTTTCTGGGCGAAGAGGTCCGCGTGTTCCGGCTGACCGCCGTTTTCGCCGGGCTTGCCGGGGTGATGATCGTGCTCTCGCCGCGCTTGTCTGTCGGCACGGATCTGAGCGACGGGCAGGCGCTGGGCGCGATGCTGGCGCTGACCGGGGCGGTCTGCGCGGCGCTGGCGCAGGTGACGGTGCGCAAGCTGGTGGCGACCGAGCAGACCTCGGCCATCGTCTTCTGGTTCTCGGTCACCTCGGCTGGGCTGTCGTTGCTGACCATCCCCTATGGCTGGGTGCTGCCCTCACCGGGTGAGGCGGGGCTCTTGGTGCTGATCGGGCTGGTCGGCGGGGTCGGGCAGATCTTCCTCACCTCCAGCTACCGCGAGGCCGATGCGTCGCTGATCGCGCCTTTCGACTATGCCTCGATGCTGATGGCGCTGGCGATCGGGTACTGGGTCTTCGGCGAGGTGCCGACGAAGACGATGCTGATCGGCGCGACCATCGTGGTGTCGGCGGGGATCCTGATCATCTGGCGCGAGCGTCAACTGGGGCTGGAACGTTCCCGCCAAAGGAAGGCGATGTCGCCGCAGGGGTGATGTCCCACGATGGGACAACTTCCGCTGCGTCTGTTTTCAAAGGCTTGCGGGCCCGTATTCGCGAAGTCTTAACGATTTTCCCGCTTTCACGCCACCCCCGCTTTCACGCCAGCGTCGTGCAGAACACCAGCCGGTTGCCGAACGGGTCGCTGATCGCCATGTCGCGGCTGCCCCAAGGCTGTTCGGTGACACCGGGTCGCGCGTTGCGGTAGCCCTTGGCGTTCAGCACGCGGCAATAGGCGTCAACGTCGTCCACCTCGATCCGAAGGGCGGCGCCGGGGCTGGCATCGCCGTAATGCTCGGACAGGTGCACCACGCAGTCGCCCATGCGCAGGCCCAGATAGAGCGGCGCATCGGCGTCGAACCGGTGCTCGAAGACGACCTCGAACCCCAGAAAACCAAGGTAGAACTCCCGCGCTCTGGTTTCGTCAAAGCTGCGCAGGATGGGGATGGGGGCGTGGGTTTTCATCGGGGGTCTCGCGTATTTGCGACAAGGTGAGGGGGCAGGGGCGTTACCGCCCCCGGAACAATCCGCCCAGAACACCGCGCACGATGGCAGTGCCGGCGCGGGTGCCGATAGACCGGGCCATGGATTTGGTGAAGGCCTCGACCACCGAATCGCTGCGCGAGGACCGGCTGGTGCTGCGCCCGGTCGAGCGGGACGGGCTGCGCGGCGTGTCGTCCCCCTCGTCGCGGCGGTTGCGAATGCTGCCCGGCGGCTGGTAGCGCCGGGCGCGGGAATAGCGCTCCTCGGTTTCCTCGTCGTCTTTGCCGCGCGCCTCGAACCCTTCGGCCTGCCGCGCAGCGGCCTCGGCCCGGCGCGCGAGCATTTCCTGCGCCGAATCGCGGTCGATCATCGTGTCGTATTTCCGCCCCATCGGTGAGGCGGCGATGATCTGACGGCGCACGGCGTCATCACAGGGCCCCATCGCCGAGGCGGGCGGGCGGATCAGCGTGCGCTCGACCATGCCGGGGATGCCTTTGGCCTCAAGGAACGAGGTCACGGCTTCGCCCACGCCGACCTCACGGATCGCCACCTCGGTGTCAAAGCGCGGGTTGGTACGGTAGGTCTGCGCGGCGCGGCGCAGCGCCTGCTGGTCGCGCGCGGTAAAGGCGCGCAGGGCGTGTTGCACGCGGTTGCCCAGCTGCGACAGGATCGTTTCGGGCACGTCATCGGGGTTCTGGGTGATGAAATACACGCCCACCCCCTTCGAGCGGATCAGCCGCGCCACCTGCTCGACCTTTTCGATCAGCGCGCGGGGGGCGCCAGAGAACAGCAAATGCGCCTCGTCGAAAAAGAACACCAGCTTGGGCTGGTCGGAATCGCCCACCTCGGGCAGTTCCTCGAACAGCTCGGACAACAGCCAGAGCATGAAGGTCGCATAGAGCCGCGGCGTGGTCATCAGGCGCTCGGCGTGCAGGATGTTGACCTGGCCTTGCCCCTGCGCGGTGACCTGCATCAGGTCGTGGATGTCCAGCGCCGGTTCGCCAAAGAAGCTGGCCGCGCCCTGATTTTCCAACACCAGCAAGCGGCGCTGGATCGCGCCGATGCTGGCGGTGGTGACATTGCCGTATTTCGCCGAAACATCCTGCCGGTTGTCGCCCAGAAACTGCAGCATCGCGCGCAGGTCGGGCAGGTCCAGCAGCGGCCAGCCCTCTTCATCGGCCATGCGGAAGGCGACGTTGATCACCCCTTCCTGCGCCTCGGTCAGCTCCAGAATGCGGCTCAGCAGCAAGGGCCCCATATCGGCCATGGTGGTGCGCACCGGGTGGCCGTTCTGGCCGAACAGATCCCAGAAGGTCACCGGCATCGCGCCGTAGTTCAGCGTACCAAGCCCGATGGTATCGGCGCGGCGCTGGAAGGCGTCGCGCGGCGTTCCGGCCACGGCCATGCCGCCGACGTCGCCCTTGATGTCGGTCAGAAACACCGGCACCCCGGCGCGGCTGAATTCCTCGGCCATGATCTGCATGGTGATCGTCTTGCCGGTGCCGGTGGCGCCCGCGATCAGCCCGTGACGGTTGCCGTATTTCAGCAACAGTGCCTCGGGCGTTGCATAGGCTTCGCCGCCCCCGCCGATGACGATGCTCTCCTGAGCCATGCTCACCCTCCCTGCAGGGCGACTCCGCGCCCTTTCATCTTGCCAAAAATACGCTGCGGGGGTGTGGGGGTGCAAAACCCCCACGTCCGACGCCTCGATCGGCGCTGGCTCAGACTGCCGCGAAATCGCTCACAGCGTAACCCTGAAGATACAGCAGCGCGGTGAGATCGCCGTGATTCACCCGCAACTCGCATTGCGCCGCGACCGAGGGCTTGGCGTGCAGCGCAACGCCCGCGCCCGCCAGATGCAGCATGCCCAGATCATTGGCCCCGTCGCCCACCGCGATGACATCCGCGGGGGTGAGGCCCAGCCGGTCGGTGATCTCGATCAGCGCGTCGACCTTGGCCTGTTTGCCAAGGATCGGCATCGCGACCGTGCCGGTCAGTTTGCCATCGGCTTCCAGCAGCGTGTTGGCGCGGTTTTCGTCAAAGCCGAGGGCGGCCGCGACTTTCTGCGTGAAGGCGGTGAACCCGCCCGACACCAGCGCGGCGTGGCCGCCATGCGCTTTCATCGTGGCGATCAGCACCTTGCCGCCGGGCATGTAGGTGATGCGTTCGGCCAGCACCTGTTCGATGACGGTGACGGGCAGGTCTTTCAGCAGCCCGACCCGCTCGTTCAGCGCCGCCTCGAAATCCAGCTCGCCGTTCATCGCCCGCGCGGTGATGCCCGCGACATGCGCGCCGACACCGGCCATGTCGGCCAGCTCGTCGATGCATTCCTGCTCGATCATGGTTGAGTCCATATCGGCCAGCAGCATCGCCTTGCGGCGATTGGCGCTGTCTTGCACGCACAGGTCCACGCCCATGGATTGCAGCTGGTCCCAGGCTTCCCACCGGCTGGCGGGCAGGGTGGCGACCTCGAACTCGGCGGCGATACCGGGGTTCAGCCAGCGCAGCGTGCCGCCGCCCCAGGCATTGCGCAGCGAATCGGCCAGCGCGGGTTCAAGGGTCGGAGCGGTGGGTGAGGTCAGCAGCGTGGCGGTGAACATGGCGGCGTGGGGCCCTTTTCGTGCAAGCAAAACACGGGGGCGGTTAAACACGAATGCGGCGTTGATGCCAGTGTCTGTGCGGTTTCCCGCGCGCGATGCGCAGGTTTCCGATCGGGAACAGCGGGGGTGAGGAATCGTCAGGGGCGGGCGCGCGGCCGCGATTTTCCCGCTTGTGGAACCGGGGGTGTCGCGGCTATGCCCTGCAGCGGGACACCTCTCCCCAACGAGAGGCATCTATCTGGAAGGGTACTATGTCTACCATGACCACCCCGGCCACGCGGCCGGCAAATCCGCGTTTTTCTTCTGGCCCCTGCGCCAAGATCCCCAATTTTTCGCTGGACATGCTTGCTGACGCGCCGCTGGGCCGTTCGCACCGCGCTGCGGTGGGCAAGTCCAAGCTGGCCGAGGCCATCGACCTGACCCGCGAGGTTCTGGGCGTGCCCGCCGACTACCGCATCGGCATCGTGCCGGGTTCGGACACCGGCGCTGTCGAGATGGCGATGTGGTCGCTGCTGGGTGCGCGCCCGGTCGAGATGCTCGCCTGGGAAAGCTTTGGCGAAGGCTGGGTGACCGATGTGGTCAAGCAGCTGAAACTGGACGCGGTGGTCAAGAAAGCCCCGTATGGCCAGATCGTCGACCTGACCACCGTCGATTTCGACAAGGACGTCGTGTTCACGTGGAACGGCACCACCTCGGGTGCGCGTCTGCCCAACGGCGATGCGATCCCGGCGGACCGAGCGGGCCTGACCATCTGCGACGCCACCAGCGCCGCTTTCGCGATGGAGCTGCCCTTCGACAAGCTCGATGTGGTGACCTTCAGCTGGCAGAAAGTGCTGGGCGGTGAGGGTGCGCATGGCGTGCTGATCCTGAGCCCGCGCGCGGTGGAACGGCTGGAAAGCTACACCCCCGCCTGGCCGCTGCCGAAGATCTTCCGCATGACCAAGGGCGGCAAGCTGATCGAGGGCATCTTCAAGGGCGAGACCATCAACACGCCCTCGATGCTGGCGGTCGAGGATTACCTCGTGGCGCTGAAATGGGCGCAGTCGCTGGGCGGCCGCAAGGCGCTGATCGCACGGGCCGAGGCCAATGCGCAGGTGATCCATGATTTCGTCGCTGCGAAGCCCTGGATCGCCAATCTGGCCGAGGACATGGCGATTGCCTCGACCACCTCGGTCTGCCTGAAGTTCACCGATGCGCGCATCACCGATGGCGCTGCCTTCGCCAAAGCCGTTGCCAAACGGCTGGAGAAGGAAGGCGTGGCGCTGGATATCGGCGCGTATCGCGATGCCCCGGCGGGTCTGCGGATCTGGTGTGGTTCGACGGTGGAAACCGCCGATGTGGCCGCGCTGATGCCGTGGCTTGAATGGGCCTTCGAGGCCGAGATCGCGGCGCTGGCCGCCTGACATCACAAGGGTGGGGTTCAACCCCACCCTACAGAGCCCCGCCCGTAAGGTGGGGTTCAACCCCACCTTACCCCAGATTTCAGGAGCCCCCTCATGGCCCCCCGCGTTCTCGTTTCCGACGCCCTGTCCGAATCCGCCGTCCAGATCTTCCGCGATCGCGGCATCGATGTCGATTTCCAGCCCAAACTGGGCAAGGACAAAGACAAGCTGGCCGAAATCATCGGTCAGTATGACGGTCTTGCCATCCGCTCGGCGACCAAGGTCACCGAAAAGATCATCGCCGCTGCGACCAATCTGAAAGTCATCGCCCGCGCCGGGATCGGCGTCGACAACGTGGATATTCCCGCCGCGTCGAAAAAGGGCATCATCGTGATGAACACGCCCTTCGGCAACTCGATCACCACCGCCGAGCACGCAATCGCGATGATGTTCGCCGTGGCGCGTCAGATCCCCGAAGCCAATGCATCGACCCATGCCGGCAAGTGGGAAAAGGCCAAGTTCATGGGGGTCGAGCTGTTCAACAAGACGCTGGGCGTGATCGGTGCGGGCAACATCGGCGGCATCGTCTGCGACCGCGCCGTTGGCCTGAAAATGAAGGTCATCGCCTATGACCCCTTCCTGTCGGAAGAGCGTGCCAAGCAACTGGGCGTGACCAAGGTCGAGCTGGACGAACTGCTGGCGCGGGCTGATTTCATCACCCTTCACGTGCCGATGACCGACAAGACCCGCAACATCCTGTCGCGTGAGAACCTTGCCAAGACCAAGAAAGGCGTGCGCATCGTCAACTGCGCCCGTGGTGGTCTGATCGACGAGGACGCGCTGGCCGAGATGCTGACCGCAGGCCATATCGCGGGCGCTGCGCTGGACGTCTTCGCCGTCGAGCCCGCCACCGAGAGCCCGCTGTTCAACCTGCCCAATGTGGTCTGCACCCCGCACCTGGGTGCCTCGACCACCGAAGCGCAGGAAAACGTCGCGCTGCAGGTTGCCGAACAGATGTCGGATTACCTGCTGACCGGCGCCGTGCAGAACGCGCTGAACATGCCCTCGGTCACCGCCGAGGAAGCCGCCGTCATGGGCCCGTGGATCGCGCTGGCCAAGCATCTGGGCACTTTCGCCGGGCAGCTGACCGAAGAGCCGATCCGCGCGATCAACGTGCTTTATGACGGCACCGCCGCCGAGATGAACCTCAAGGCGCTGGATTGTGCGGTGATCTCGGGCGTGATGAAATTCTCGAACCCCGATGTGAACATGGTCTCGGCCCCGATCGTCGCGCGCGAGCGTGGCATCCAGATCTCGACCACGCATCAGGAGAAGTCGGGCAGCTTCGCGGGCTACATCAAGATCACCATTGTCACTGACAAGCGCGAACGCTCGCTGGCGGGCACGGTGTTCTCGGATGGCAAGCCGCGCTTCATCCAGATCAAGGGCATCAACATCGACGCCGAGATCGGCGAGCACATGCTCTACACCACGAACGAGGACGTGCCGGGCATCATCGGTCTGCTGGGCATGACCATGGGCAAGAACGGCGTCAACATCGCCAACTTCACGCTGGGTCGGTCGGGTTCGGGCGAGGAAGCGATTGCGCTGTTGTATCTGGATGAGGCGATTGATCCCAAGGTGGTCGATACGCTGAACCAGACCGGCATGTTCCGTCAGGTGCGCCCGCTGAAGTTTGAGATCGCCTGAGGCGGATCAGCCGCATGAATGTGAGAGGGGGCCGCGTTTGGCCCCCTCTTTTTTGCGTATTTTGGGCAAGATGAAGGGTCAGAGCGCCAGACGTGCGCCGGTATGGCCGGTGGTGCTGTCGGGGGTGTTGTGGCTGCGCGAATGGGTCTGATACCGCTCGCAATAGCTGGCGTGGCACAGGTACGAACCGCCGCGAATCACCCGGCCCGGGCCTTGGGCCGGTCCCTGCGGATCGCGCGGTGGCAGGGCGGCGGCGTGCGGCAGGTCGCCGAACCAGCTGGCCGTCCAGTCCCAGACATTGCCGGTCATGTTGTGGATCCCGTAGCCATTGGGCGCGTAGTGATCGGCGGGGCAGGTGCCGGTAAAGCCATCATCGGCGGTGTTGGTGTGGGGGAAGTCCCCCTGCCAGATGTTGTGGCGATGGCCTGAGGCGGGAACGAGGTCATTGCCCCAGGGATAGCGCTTGCCCTTCAGCCCGCCGCGCGCGGCGAATTCCCATTCGGCCTCGGTCGGCAGGCGGGTGCCGGTGAATTCGGCCAGCGCCTGCGCGTCAAACCAGCTCAGATGCACGGCGGGGTGGGTGGCGCGGTCGTGCCAGTCGCTGCCCGGCCCTTCGGGCGCGGCCCAGGTTGCCCCGGCGACGGCGCGCCACCACGGGGTTTGCACCGGGAACTCGCGGTATCCGGCGGGGTCGGCGAGGAACAGGTGGAAGACGAAGGACCAGCCTTCGGTTTCCGCCGTGGTGCGGTAGCCGGACTCGGCAACGAAGGCAGCAAAAAGCTCGTTGGTGACGCTGGTGCGCGCGATCGAGAAGGGCGAGAGCCAGACCCGGCGCGGTGGGCTGTCGCGGTCATCGGGGTAGCGGCCTCTGGCGGCGCCCATCTCGAAGAAGCCGCCCTTGAGCGGGACCAGCGTGGCGGCCACCAGCGCTTTGAGCTCATCCGAGGCACGCCGGGTCAGGGCCGGGGCGGCGGGGACAGTGCCCCTGCCCGATGGTGCGCAACAGCTTTTGCCTTGCATGGCTCCCTCCGTTTTCCCCGACATGCACCGGGGACGCGCCAAAGGCAACGGGCGGCCCCGAAGGACCGCCCGCGCCACCCGGCCGGGAGGGGGTTGCGATTACCAGCCGAATTGGAGTGTCAGGCCGGTTTGTCCGCCGTTCTGGGCGACGGCGGCGTTGGTGTTCTGGCCGAACTGGAAGAGGCCGTAGGCGTTGTTGCCGCCCTGTTGCGAGATCGTGCCGGTGTGGCCTGCGCCTTCCTGATGGATGATCGCCTGATCGGTGGCGCCTTGGGCGATGCCGGCGGCGTTGTTGACGCCGTGCTGGGTGACATGGCCGTTGGCGCGGACGTCGCGGTGCAGGGCATAGGCGGCGAGGCCGAGGCGCAAGAGGTTGGCTTCCTGCTGGTTCGAGGGGGCGACGTTGATCGAGAGCGAGCCCGAGGCCTCGGCCGGGGTGGCGATGGGCAGGGTGGCCGAGGTGGCGAGGGCGGCTGCGAGGGCGAGTTTGGGGAGGAAAGCGGTCATGGCGGGGTTCCTTGGCAGAGGAGGGGTGAAAATTGGGGGCGAGGAAAGTCTGAGGGGTGAAAAGCGGTCGATGAAACGTCAGGGGTCGTCAAAATCCGGTGGCTGGGCGCGGGCCAAAGGGTCCGGGGGTCGCCCGGCCACCGGTGCCGCGTCAGAGGCTGGGATCGGCGCAGGTGAGCCGGCGGCCGTTGACGCGGATTTCGAGATCGACGCTGTGGCTGGCGGGGGAGCCGGTCAGCTCGGTCTCGCCCAGCGGGGTGCGGACATGGGCCGGGGCGGTGAAATCGCCCGACTGGCGGATGGTGGCGCGGCCGCCGGATGAGCGGCTGGTGATCGCCATCTCGTAGGTGCCGCTGATCGGGGTCGGCGAGAGCACGGTGCCGCCGATCTGGGTGCCGCCGGGCAAGGCGCTGAGCGCGATCTCGCAGCGCAGCGGGCCATTGGCGGTATCCGCGGTGGCCGAAGCCGAGGAACAGGCGGCGGCAAAGCCGGCGAGGCTCAGGCCCAGGAAAATGGCGGGGCCACGGTGGCTGGTGCTGAAAGGGCGCATGGGAAACTCCTGTGGCGAAAAGGCGGGATGCGGGGGCGCGCTGCCCCCCGCGAGAGAGGTCAGTACTGAACGATGGCGGCGACGTTGTTCGAGCCGTGCTGCTGCACCGAGGTCGAATGGCCGTTGCCGATCTGCACGACGGCGGCGACGTTGCGGTTGCCGTACTGGCCGACGGTGGCGTCGTTGTTGTTGCCCATCTGGCTGACGCCGACGACGTTGCGGCGGCCATACTGGTCGGTGTCGACCGAGTTGTAATAGCCGGTCTGGCCGACAGCGGCCTCGTTGCGGCGGCCGTCCTGGGTGTTGATCGACAGGTTGGCGCCGCCGTTCTGGATCACGGTCAGGCGCTGGCCACGGCCACCCTGGCCGCCACCGATCTGGTTGTTCCAGCCGTATTGCTCGACATGGACGCGGCTGCCGGTGGCAAGGGCGGGGGCTGCGGTGGCGGCGATGACGGCGATCAGGGCGACGGTTTTAAAGGTCTTGGCGAACATGATGGGGGTCTCCGGTAATCTGTGGCGCTTGGCCGGTTGAATGGGTGTCTGGTGTGGTCGTTCGTCTGAGTGGTCCCGGGGGGCGCTGGCCGCTGTGGGCCGGTGGTGCGCTTCCGATGAACCCAACATGGGGCGGATCGGGGCGGTCAGACAAAATCACCGGGCTGAGGGGCGATAACCGGGGGGTGTTATCGGATAACAACGCGGGGTTTTGCGGTTAGCACATTGGAAACGTGTGATTCTTCAGGCGGAGGCTTTGAGCGCGCTTTGACGCCTGTCGCGCAAGAATCGGTTGCCCCCGGTCGCCAAGCGCCGGAAATCTCGCCAGATCATCCGCCAGAAACGGCGGTGGTTATCGGATTGCAGAGGGGAGGCGCGGCCAAATGCGCCGCGCCGCCGAATCACCCGCAACCGCCGGTGCGCTGAAGCGCACCCTACCCCAGCGACAGGCCGCCCAGCTTAGCGGGTGCCGTCGCCCATCTTGACGGCGATGGAGCTGGCAGCGTCGCGCAGGCGCGACAGATGGAGGCGCGCGAAGTCTTCTTCGCTCATCGCGGTGCCGATCCAGACGACGTTGATCGCCGCGATCGGTTCGCCGAAGACCATCACCGGCACGGCCATCGCCATCACCTTGGCCTCGCTGGGGGCGGTGACGAAATAGCCGTATTGGCGGGTTGCATAGCCGCGCGCGCGGGTCTCGTCGATCAGGGCCTGAACGGCGGCGCGGTCGCGGGCCATGCTCTCGGGGCGGGCGCTGTTGTGCGACAGTTCTGCCAGGATCTCGTCCAGCCGGGCAGGGCTGCTCCAGGCCAGAATCGCGCGGCCCATCGCCGAGGGCAGCACATGGATATGCCGGGCGACAACGTCGCGGTTGACGACAAAGGGCGACAGGCGGCGCGAGCTTTCCAGCACGCGGATGCCGCCCTTGTCATAGATGCCCACGTCGGAGGGCCAGGCGATCTTGCCGCAGAGTTCGTCCAGCACCGGGGCGACGGTATCGGCCAGAATATCGCTGCGCGGGTCGCCGCCGTTGAAGCGGCTGAGGCTGGCCTGCCAATGTCCGTCGGTCCGCCGCCGCCGGGCAAAGCCGCCGGTGCGCAGGGTCTCGAGCATGCGCAGCAGGGTGGATTTCGGCAACTCGGTGCGCTGAGCAAGATCGGTCAGCGAATAGGCCCCGCCGCCTTCGAGGATGCCCAGCACCCTGAGTCCGCGCCCGAGCGATTCGATCTGCTTGACCATGCGCGCTGCTCCTCCGACCCGCTGTGCCACAGTGTGAAACTTGCCACGAAACGAGTTGGGGCGCGAGGGGGGCTGTGCCTATGATCAGGGCAGGAGGAGTTTCCATGTCAGACACCACGGCGCGCAGGCCGCTGCGCACGGTCGTGATCGCCGTTCAGGCGGTGGGGGCCATTGTTTTGGCGCTTATCGGCATCTGGGTTGCGGGATTCGGCAGTTTCAACGAGACGCTGTTGCGCGTCGGAACCTATGCGTTGGCGGCAGCCATCGCGACCGTAACGGTGGCCGCCGTCCGGTTTGACGGCCCGAAATGGGGCCGTTGGCTGTGGGCGCTGGATATTGCCCTGCTCGCCGGTCTGGCGCTGTCGGTCACGCGTTATTTCGAGATCGGCACAGCGCTGGAAACCGGTCTGTATTTCTTTTCCAAGCAAGATATCTGGGTGGGCGTCATTGGCCTGATCGTGTTGCTTGAGGCGACGCGCCGGGCCTTTGGCTTGCCGCTGGTTATCGTGTGTCTGCTGACGCTGGGCTATGCGCTGTATGGCGACAGCCTGCCGTGGATTTTCCGCCATGGCGGTTACTCGTTGCAGCAGGTGATGCAGGTCGTCTGGTATTCGTTCGACGGGGTGTTCGGCGGGCCGCTGTCGGTCGTGGTGACGCTGATTCTGGTCTATATCGTCTTTGGTGCCCTGCTGGAGGGCATCGGTGCCGGGCCGGTTTTGCTGAAATTCGCCTTTGCCGCCACCGGGCGATTCCGCGGTGGCCCGGCGCATGCGGCGATTGCCGCCAGTGGCGTCTTTGGCACCATGTCCGGGTCGGTCAGCGGCAACGTGGTGGGCACCGGGGTGATGACCATTCCGATGATCATCCGCCGGGGCTTTCCGCCGCGCTATGCGGGCGGGGTTGAGGCGGCGGCCAGTGCAGGCGGGCAGTTCATGCCGCCGATCATGGGGGCTGTGGCCTTCATCATGTCGGATGTGACGGGGATTCCCTATCTGACCATCTGTATCGCGGCGTTGTTGCCCGCGCTGTTCTATTACGTCTCGCTCTTCGTGGCCGTGCATCTGGAAGCCGTGCGCCGGGGGATCGAGCCCTTGCCGAAATCCGAAATCCCCAGGATCGAGCGGAGCGACTGGTGGATGGCCTTGTGCTTTGTCATCCCGCTGGCGGTGATGGTGACGGTACTGTTGTCCGGGCGGTCTGCCGCGATGGCCGGGTTTCTGGCCGTGCCGATTGCTGTGGTGCTGGGCTTTATCCTGAACCCCGAGCTGCGCCGCAAGCCGATGATGCTGCTCGAGGCGTTGCGGCAAGGGGGTCAGGCGTCGGCGCAGATCCTCGTTGCGGTGGCGTCCATCGGCATCGTGATCGGTGTGATGAACATGACCGGGCTGGGCCTGCGCTTTGCCGGTGTGATCCGGGTCATCGCGGGGGATTCGCTGTTTCTGGCGCTGGTGATGATGATGCTGGGATCGCTGGTGCTGGGCATGGGGATGCCGACGGTGCCAGCCTATCTGATCGTCATTCTGGTGATGGGGCCGGCGATCGAGCACATGGGCGTGCCGATGCTGATCGCCCACCTGTTCGTGGTCTATTACGGTGTGCTCAGCGCGATCACACCACCGGTGGCGATTGCCGCTTTTGCGGCGGCACCCATCGCACGGGCCAATCCCGTGCTGATCGGGATCGACGCCTGCCGCGTGGCGCTGATCGGCTTCGTGATCCCCTTCGCGCTGGTCTACAACCCGTCGCTGTCGCTGGTCATCGGCTTTGACTGGGTGAGCTTTGGCTGGATCTGCCTGCGGCTGTCGCTGGCGATCTGGATGTTCTCGACCGGGTTCACCGGCGTGTCCTCGGCCCGGCTGGGCATGGCGCAACGCGCGCTGCGGCTGGCGCTGGGGTTCAGCATGCTGGTGCCCGATATCTGGGTCGAGCTGGGGGCGACGGCGCTGACGCTGGCGCTGGTGGCACACGATACGATCCGCCGCGAAAGACCCGTGGCGGCCTGACGGAGAAAGCGGGCGGGAGGCCCGCGCAACTGGGAGAACTGACGATGAAACTGAGACACACGATTGCCGGTTTCGCGCTGGGGCTGGCTGCCCTTGCCGGACCCGCTCAGGCGCAGGAATATTTCCGTCTGGCAACGCTTGGCCCCGGCTCGTCGCCCTATCTGGTGATGAGCACCTTCGCGCAGATCGTCAACGATGCGCTGCCGGATGTCGAGGTTCAGGTCAATGCCACGGGTGCCGCGACCCAGCACGCGCTGGAAGCAGGCGCGGGGCAGCTCGACTTCTTCATGTGGTCGGCCAGCGTGCACCAGCTGATGATCGGTGGTCAGGCGATGTACGCCAACATCCCGCAGGCGGCCGAGCTGTCGACGCATCTGCGCGCCGTGCTGGCTTTCCCGCTGGGGCCGTATCACATCACCACCTACGCGGATTCCGGCATCGAGTCGCTGGATGATCTGCGCGGGCATTCCGTCTTCCTCGGCCCGCCGGGCGGCGGCGCAACGGCGATCATGCAGCGCACCGTCGAGGCGGCGACCGGGCTGGTCGCGGGCACCGACTATGATCAGGTGCAGCTGGGGTGGGACGCCGCCGCGCAGGCGTTTCAGGACGGGCGGATCGACGTTTACATCAACTCGACGCTGGCCCCCTCGCCGGTGATCCAGCAGATGGCGCTGACCCGCGACATCCGCTTTCTGGGCCTGACGGCTGAACAACTGGCGATGCCGGGGGTGCAGGCGATCATGAACCGTCCGGGCGGTGTGCTGGTCGAGATCCCGGCGGGGATCTATGGCGACGGGCAGGTCAACACCGAAGCGGTGACGGTCCCCGGTTCGATCGTCGGCATCGGCGCAGGCGAGCATGTCGATGCGGAGGCGGTTTATGCGATGACCAAGGCCTTCTGGGAAGGGGTCGAGGGCATGGGTTCCTCGGCACCGTGGCTGCGCGCGATCCAGCTGGACCATGCGCTGGACGCGCTGAACCTGCCGCTGCATCCGGGCGCGCTGCGCTATTACGAAGAGATCGGGATGGACATCCCCGACGCGCTGCGCCCGCCGATGTAAGCGAGCCGGGTTGAAGGCGATAGGACGGGGGCGGGCGACTGCCCCCGTTTTGCTTGGCCCCGTTTTGCGTGTCCCATTTTGCGTGACAGCGGTGCGCTGAAGCGCACCCTACCCCAAGCCGTGTAGGGTGCGCTTCAGCGCACCGATCCGGGCACCAGTCCGAGATAGCCGTTGGCGGCGCGCGTCATCCGCGCGGCCAGCGCCACGGTGTCGCTGTCGCCCGCCATCACCGCCGCATCGGCCCAGCCGTTCACCATCGCCGCCAGATCGAACGCCGCTTGTCGCGGGTCCGCGACGCCGCGTTGCGCCAGCACTTTCACCACCAGCGCGTCGATCTGCGCCTTGAGCGCGGCGGTTTCCGCATCCAGCGCCAGTGTCTTTTCCGCCGCCTCCAGCCGCTGCGCCAGCAAAGGGCGGTGCGCGTGGTGCTTGAGCGAGGCCGCGATCAGCAGCGGCACCGTGGCGCGCAGGTCCAGCCCCTCGGCCAGCAGCGCTGCCGCGTTCAGATCCGCCAGCAACGCGGCGCGCTGGGCGCGGACCAGTTCGGCAAGGATCGCCTGTTTGTCGGGGTAGTACTGGTACAGCGAGCCGATAGAGACGCCCGCCCGCTCGGCGATGCGATTCGTGGTCAGGGACTCGGGCCCCGCGCTTTCCAGAATGCGAGCCGTGGCTTCAAGGATCGCGGCGCAGGTGGCTTGCGCGCGGTGTTGGCGAGGGGATTTTCGCGGGGTTGGGGCGGTCATGGGATGCGAGTTGGAAAGCTGAAAGATTGCTCACATTCTGCCTTTCATCCGATGAGAGGACAAGCTGATGACCCTGACGTTCTTCCTTCTGCTCCGCGCCCGTCCCGAATGGCTGGCCCTTCCCCGCGATCAGCGCAATGCGCTGGGGGCCGAGGTGCTGGCGGCAACTGGCCTCGCCGGGCTTGGCCCGGTGCGGTTCTTCGATGCCGAGGCGTTCGGCACCCAGTGCTCGGATGTCTTGATGGTCGAGACCGCCGATCTGCCCGGCTGGTCCCGCGCCATCGACCGGCTGCGCGATTCGGCGCTGCTCAGCGTGCCCTATTTCGAGCTGGTCGCGATCGTGCCCGCCCTTGAAGACGGTTTTCGCCGCTATGCCCCCGAGGCCGCGTGATGGTTTTCGCGGGAAAGGTCGTGTTGCTGACCGGCGCGTCGCGCGGGATCGGGCGGGCGATGGCCGCGCAATTGGCCGAGGCCGGTGCGCAGGTGCTGGCAGTGGCGCGCCAGCCGGTGCCGGGGTTTGACAGCTTTGCTGTCGATCTGGCCGAGCCGGGCGCGGCCGAAGCGGTGGCCGCGTGGGTGGCGCGTTCGCATCCCGACTGCTCGGTCCTGATCAACAACGCCGCCGTGATGGAGCACACCCGCTACACCACCACCGACCCCGCCCATGCCGCCGCGATCCGGCGCGAGGTGGCGATCAATCTGACCGCGCCCATCAGCCTGTGTGTGGCGATGCTGCCGCATCTGCCGCCGGGTGCGGTGATCTGCAACGTCACCTCGGGGCTGGCGATCCAGCCGACAGCTGAGGCTGCGACCTATTGCGCCACCAAGGCCGGTTTGCGCGCCTTCACCAAGGCGCTGCGCTATCAGTTGGACGATGCGCGGCGCGGCATTCAAGTGAGCGAGGCGATCATGACGCTGGTCGACACCACGCTGTCGCTTGGCGATCCCTTGCGAAAACTCTCGCCCGAGGCGGCGGCGCGCGCGGTTCTGGCGGGGATCGCGGCAGGCAAGCGCGAGATCTGGGTCGAGCGCACGAAACTGCTGCGGGTGGTCAACCGGGTCTCGCCGGGCATGGCCGCGCGGATCTTGCGATAGGCGGGGTCAGCGGTGCAGCAGGTAGATGTCCATGATCCACCCGTGCTGTGCCCTGAGTGCGGCGCGGGTGTCGAGGATCTGCTGCGCGACCTCGGCCAGCGGCCCGTGGATCAGCGCCTCATGCGGCATGCCCAGATAGGCACCCCACCAGATCGTCACCCCCTGCGGGTCCAGCGTTGAGAACGCCCCGCCCGCATCCAGCATCACCGCCACGGCATCCGCGTCCGCCGGCCAGCCCGCGTCGCGCAGCCGTCGCCCGGTGGTGATCACCACCGGCGCGCCGAGGTCGTTGAGCGGGATGGCATGCGCCGCCGTCAGCACCGAGAGCGAGGTCACGCCCGGCACCACGCGCGGCGTGATCCCCAGCCGGGCCGCGATGCGCAGGGTGGAATCGTAAAGGGACGGATCGCCCCAGACCAGCAGCGCCACGCGCCCGCCACCCGGCAGATGCGCGTCGATCGTGGCTTTCCAGCAGGCGGCGATGGCGTCATGCCAGTCGTTGACCGCATCGAGATAGGCGGTCTTGGCGTCGCGCAGCGGCAGGTCGAACTCGACCACGCGCGACAGGTCGCTCAGGTGGGTCGCGCAGATCTGGCGGCGCAGGTCCGCCAGATCGCTTTTCTCATCGCCCTTGCGGGGCAGAAGGATCAGATCGGCTTGCGACATCGCCCGGATCGCCGCCAAAGTGACGTGATCAGGGTTGCCGGTGCCGATGCCGATCAGATCCAGCGCGATCATGCTGCCGCGCCACGGTCCCATTGCCGCCCGGCCAGCCAGCCCAGCACAACCCAGACCGCCAGACCAACGCCCAGCACGCGCGACGAGAAGATCGCGCCGACTTCGGTCGGGGCATAGCCGTAATAGGCATCCAGCAGCGGCGCGCCGATGACATGCGGCAGGGCCAGCAACACGATCCCGGCCACGACGGTCAGGATGCTGCGCCCGTAAGCCAGCAAGGCCAGCCCGCCGCCGGTGGCGACAACCGTGCTCCACCACCAGATCTGGCGCGCGGTCAGATCCGCAGCAGCGCTGCCCGGCAGCTCGGGGGCCAGCCCCATGCCCGGCGCCATCTGGAACGCGACAAACCCGGCCAGACCCCAGAGCGCCCCTTCGGTCGCGGTGATCTTGCGGCCGAACTGCGACGCGATGGCGAAACCAGCGGTCAGCAGCATGCCGTAGGCGACATAGAGCAGCACCGTGAAGCCCACCGTCAGCGCATTGCGCTGCAGCACGCTCGGCTCATCGCCATGCTCGTGGCTGCCGTGATCATGCTGGTCGGCGGCGGCATGATCCTCGGTGGCGTGATCGGCAGGCGTCTGGAAATGCACCAGCTCGCCGGTTTCATATTGTTCGCCCAGCAGGATATAGCTTTGGACAAACGCGAAATGCAGCACGGCTGCAAGCAGCCCCGCCGCAATACCGGCGATCAACGCGCCGGTCATCATTTTTTGAAACATTGTTGGCGGCGCTGTTCAGTGGCAGGGGAAGCCGGTGGCGTGACGCATGTCATGCGCCGCGTCATGCAGGGTCGCCGATTGCGCGTGGCCCACGGCCAGCAGCACAGTCAGACCGATCACCGCCATGCCAAGGATCGGGGCCAGCAGCGATTGGGTCTTGGTTTGGGTCGTCGTGGTCATGTTTGCTCTCCTTGCCGTCCCTCCGACGGCGATTTCCAGTTCTCGCGTGTCGGGCCGGTCTCCTGGCTCGCGGGTCGCTGCGGACTGCCGCCTTCCCGTCCCGGATGGAACAGTGGCATGATGGCAGCCAGCTCGTCGCTGACAGTCGCGGGGGCGGCCGGGGCATTTCACCCCGTTCCCGTTTCAGCCCCAAGGCGGGGCACCTGACGCGTTCACAATTGCCGGAAGAGGCCCTCGCGGTCAAGGCGGATCGCGGCACTGCGGCAGCCGTTCGCGACGTTTGGGGGATTGGTGTCGCTATCCGGGGATGCGGGCCAGCGCCTTGAAGCGCAGAGCGCCCAGCGGGCGGGCATCGGCGAACTGCCCGTCGGGGGACCGGGCGTAGAGCTGGGCGAAGCGGGTGAGGTCATCGAGGTCTGCCTCGGTCAGATCGCCGAACAGATAGGCCGTCTTGCCGGGCGCGCGAAATGCCACCGAGGACGGGCGCGTGCAGCCCGAGAGGCACTCGACCGTGGTCACCTCGGCGGCGACGCCTGCCGCGTCCAGCGCCTGTGCCAGCCTTGGCGCAAAGCCCCCGCGCCCCAAAGCGCAGGTGTGGCACAGGGTGACCTTCATTCCGACAGCGGCCCGTACAGGATCAACCCCGGCGCACGCGCGTCGGCCTGCTCGAGCACCGCCGCCAGCCCGGCCACGGTCGAGCGGGTCAGGCGCTGGTCGGGGTGGCTGACATTTTCCGCCAGCAGGGCAGGGGTGTCGCCGGGCAGGCCTGCCGCCAGAAGCATCCCGGCCAGCCTCGCGAAGGTGCGCTTGGGCATGAAGACCACGGTGGTCGCCTGCGGATCGGCCAGCGCAGCAAGGTTGAGCCCCTCGGGCAGCCCCCCGGTCACATCATGCCCGGTCACATACTGCACCCGCCGCGCCTCCAGCCGCCGGGTCAGCGGGATGCCCGCCGCTGCCGCCGCCGCCGAGGCCGAGGTGATGCCGGGAATGATCTCGAACCCGATCCCCGCCGCCCGCAGCGCGGTGATCTCTTCCTCAAGCCGCCCGAAAATCCCCGGATCGCCCGATTTCAGCCGCACCACCCGCGCGCCGCCTTGCGCGTAATCGACCAACAATCGGCTGACATGGTCCTGCTTGGGCGAGGGGCGGCCCGCCCGCTTGCCCACCGCGACCAGTTCGGCCGCCGGGTTCGCCAGCTCCAGAATCGCCCCTGCAGACAGGTCATCAAACAAGATCGCCTCGGCGGCTTTTATCCGGTTCACCGCCTTCACGGTCAACAACTCAGGATCGCCCGGCCCCGACCCGACAAAGGACACGAACCCGCTCATCCCCGCCCTTTCATCTTGCTGACAATACGCATCTTTTTCTTACACCCCGTCCTGCGCGATCAGGTGAAAGAAGGTCCCCGTCACCCGCCCGCGCCGCGATCCCGTCTCCGGCACCGCCGCGCCCTCGGCATCGGTAACGGCGGCAAGCGGCGCATCCGGTTGCTCCAGAATCGTCGAGTAATGGAACTCGTGCCCCCGCAGAACCGCCCCCGCCGCGAACCCCGGCATATCCGCCGTCAGCACCGCGCGGCGATAACCCAGATGCATCTTGCGCGTCTCATAGCTGGTGACCAGCCCCAACAGCCCGGCCATCCGGTGCCGCGTGCCCGCCTTGTCCACCAACCCCTCACCCAGCGCCATATACCCCCCGCATTCGCCATGCACGGGGCGGGTTTCGGCATGCGCGCGCAGGGCAGTGCGGAACCGCTCAGCGCCAGCCAACACGCCGGCGTGCAGCTCAGGATAGCCACCCGGCAGCCAGACCAGATCCGCGCTGCTGTCGGGGGCCTCATCCGCCAGCGGCGAGAACGGCAGGATCTCGGCCCCCGCGCGCCGCCAACCCTCGACCTGATGCGGATAGGCAAAGGAAAACGCTGCATCCTGCGCCAGCGCGATCCGCTGCGCCGGCGGCGCAAGGCGCAACCCCGTAGGGTGGGATTTCATCCCACCTGCCGCCCC
This sequence comes from Pararhodobacter zhoushanensis, assembly GCF_025949695.1. Taxonomy (NCBI): domain Bacteria; kingdom Pseudomonadati; phylum Pseudomonadota; class Alphaproteobacteria; order Rhodobacterales; family Paracoccaceae; genus Pararhodobacter; species Pararhodobacter zhoushanensis. The sequence goes on from NZ_JAPDFL010000001.1 coordinate 806,091, forward strand.
ACCTGCCGCCGCCGCCCGGATCGCGCCCAGATCGACATTCTCGCGCAGGAACGCGGCATAATCCGCAATCGCGCGGTCCAAATCGGGGTGTTCCACCGCCTGCACCAGCCCCAGATGCCGCTCAGGCAGTTTCAGATCGCCGCGCCGGGGCAAGACGCCCAGCACCGTGATGCCTGCCGCTTCCATCCCCAGCCGCGCCAGCCGCTCGTGCCGGGGCGAGGCAACCCTGTTCAGGATCACCCCCGCAAAGGGCAGATCGGGCGCATAATTCGCAAATCCCAGCGCCGTCGCCGCCGCGCTCTGCGCCTGCCCCGACACGTCGATCACCAGCACCACCGGCCAGCCCATCCGCCGCGCCGTCTCGGCGCTGGACCCGTGCCCCGTCGCCCCGGCAAAGGCCACGCCGTCGTAAAGCCCCATCGAGCCTTCAGCGACAACGATATCCGCCCCCGCCGCCTCGGCCGCGATGGCGTCGAACAGCCCCGGCCCCATCGACCACGTATCCAGATTGAACGACGCCCGCCCGCAAGCCGCGCGGTGGAACGCAGGATCGATGTAGTCAGGGCCGGATTTGAACGGCTGCACGCTCAGCCCGTCCTCGGTGAGCGCGCGCAGCAGGCCCAGCATGACCGTGGTCTTGCCGGTGCCCGAGGCGGGGGCCGAGATCATCAGTCCCGGCACGCTCATTCCTTGCTGTCCGCATAGACCGAATCGGCGCTTTGCGGGCGGAAACGGCGGTCGTATTCGCTCGCATAAAGGCTGCTTTCCGCAAAGCCTTCCCCAGCCAGCGCCGGGCCCACCAAGATCAACGCCGTACGTTCCATCGACCCCGCCACCAGCGCCTCGATGGTTTCCAACGTCCCGCGCAGGATGCGTTGTTCCGGCCAGCTGGCCCGCCAGACCACCGCCACCGGACAGTCCGCGCCATAGCCCGGCGTCAGATCGGCCACCGTCTGTGCAAGGTTATGGATCGAGAGGTGAATGGCCAGCGTCGCGCCGGTTGCGGCGAAGTTGGTCAGCGTCTCGCCCTCGGGCATGGCGCTGGCGCGGCCCGGCGTGCGGGTCAGCACCAGCGATTGCGCGATGCCGGGCAGGGTCAGTTCGGTGCCCAGTGCCGCCGCGGCGGCGGCGAAGGACGGCACCCCCGGCGTCACGGTAAACGGAATGCCCAGCGCCTTGAGCCGCCTGAGCTGTTCGCCCATCGCCGACCAGACCGACAGATCACCGGAATGCAGGCGCACCACGTCCAGCCCCTCGGCATGCGCCGCGCTGATCTCGTCCATGATCTGATCCAGCGACAAGGGCGCGGTATTCACGATCCGCGCGCCCGCCGGGCAGTGGCTCAGGATCGCCTCAGGCACCAGCGAGCCCGCATACAGGCACACCGGACTGGCCGCGATGATATCGCGGCCGCGCAGGGTGAGCAGATCGGGCGCGCCCGGTCCGGCGCCGACGAAGTGAACGGTCATGGGTTTGGTCCTTTCGCGATGGCGCAGGTTGCCAGCCGGTCGGCAGAGATCACGCGGGCGGTCAGCAGATACGCCCCCGGCCCGGCGGCGGCAAGCGCGCAGGCCTCGGCGACGCTGCCGGTCTGGCGCGCGGCAAGGCTGGCGGGGGCGTGGGTTTCGGTCTCGGGCAGCGGGCCAGAGACGGGGATCAGCGGCAGGTTCAGACGGTCGGCCAGTGCTTTGAGAGTGGGGGCCTTGTCCGCCAGCGTCGCCAGCGCCTGCGGCTGTTGCCCCGTCGCCGCAAGCGCGGCCTGCAGCGAGGCCAGTGTCGCTTTCGAGGTGAAGCCGAACCCCGCGACGATCACAGCGTGACGCTCCACTGCACGATGGGATAGGCCGATTTCCAGCCCCGGCGGGTGCCCAGTGCCGCCGCCTCGGCCAGTTCGACCCTCAGCAGCGACCCGCCTTTCGCCGCCTGTCCCTGCGCCAGCAACACCTCGGATTCCAGCGTCACCGCATGCGCCACCAGCCGCGTGCCCGCCGGCAGTTGCGCGAACAGCGCCTCCAGCAATGCCTGCGACAGCCCGCCGCCGATGAACACCGCCTCCGGCAGAGGCTGCCCGCGCAAAACCTCGGGCGCGCGGCCCTCGACGATCTTCAGCCGCTCCACCCCCAGCGCGAGCGCATTCTCCCGCGCCCGCGCGGCGCGCTCAGGGCTGCCCTCGAACCCGATGGCCTGCGTCGAGGGATGGCTCAGCAACCACTCGATCCCGATGGACCCCGACCCTGCGCCAATATCCCACAACAACTCCCCGGCGCGCGGTGCCAGCGCCGACAGGGCCAGCGCCCGCACGGGCCGCTTGGTGATCTGCCCGTCATGCGCGAACCAGTCATCGGCACGGCCAGAGGCCAGCCCCAGCACCGCGCCGTCCCCGGCAACCTCGATCCCCACCACAACCGGATGCCGCACATCCGTCAGCGCATATACCCCGGCTGTCACCCGCCGCACCCGCTCCTGCGGCCCGCCCAGCGCCTCCAGCACCTGCAGCACGCTCGCGCCGAACCCCGCGCCATCCAGATACGCCGCCAACCCGGCCACCGCCGCCCCGTCCCGCAGCGTCACCAGCACCCGTGCCCCCGGCGCCAGCACAGGCCGCAACCGCGCCAAGGGTGCCGCGTGCAGTCCCAGCACCGTCGTGCTCTCCAGCGCCCAGCCCAGTCGCGCCGCTGCCAGCGCAAAGCAGGACGGGCCGGGATGCGCCACCCACTCGCCCGGCTCCAGCGCGCGGGTCAGCACTGTCCCCGCGCCAAACCAGAACGGATCGCCCGAGGCCAGCATCACCACCCGCCGCCCGCGCAACGCCAGCAAGGGCGCGATTCCGTCAGCAAAGGGCACCGGCCAGACCCGCGTTTCAGCGGTCAGCCCCGGCAACAGCGCCAGATGACGCGCCGCGCCGGTGACAATCTCGGCGCCCTCAAGCGCGGCACGGGTTGCATCCGTCAGCCCGGCAAGGCCATCTTCACCCAAACCCACGATGGTCATCCACGGAGCCTCAGCCATGCCGAAAATCCTCGTCCTTGGAGGCACGACCGAGGCCAGCGCCCTTGCTGCCGCACTGGCCGGTGCGGGCCATGACGCGGTTTTGTCCTATATGGGCCGGGTCGAGCGGCCCAAACCGCAGCCGATCCCGGTGCGCATCGGCGGCTTTGGCGGCGTGCCCGGGCTGGTCGCCTATCTGCAGGACAATGCCATCACCCATGTGGTCGACGCCACCCATCCCTTCGCCGCGCAGATGAGCGGCAACGCGGTGCAGGCCTGCGCGCAGACCGGCGTGCCGCTGATCGCCCTGACCCGCCCGGCATGGCAGCCCGGCCCCGGCGACACCTGGCAGCGCGTGCCGGATATGGCGGCGGCGGTCGCCGCGCTCGGCGGTCGGCCGCGAAACGTCATGCTCGCTATCGGCCGCATGCACCTTGCCGACTTTGCGCCCCAGCCCCAGCATCATTATCTGTTGCGTCTGGTCGATGAGCCGGGCGAAACACCGCCGCTGCCCCATCACACCATCGTCGTGGATCGCGGCCCGTTCAGCGCCCAAGCCGACGAACAGCTGATGCGGGCCCACGCCATCGACCTTGTCGTCTCCAAGAACGCTGGCGGCACCGGCTCGGTCTCGAAACTCGACGCCGCGCGCGTGCTCGGCCTGCCGGTGCTGATGATCGACCGTCCCAGCCTGCCGCCGCGGCAGGAGACGCACGAGATCGCAACGGTGCTCGACTGGCTGGAAACCTGACCGCGCGCTTTCATCTTGCTGAAAATACGCTCGGGGGTGAAGGGCCGGAACGGCCCGAGGGGGGCAGAAAGCCCCCTTGCCCGGCCCGGCCGTTCACACCGACCTCGGGGTATACAGGATCGGTCCGCGCGGGGTGTCGATGATCCGTGTGGTCGAAGACCCCACAATCACCATCGTGCGCATGTCGGCCATTTCGGGCGTCGCCTCGGTCAGCGGGACGATGCGCAGGGACTGCTCGGGCGTGGACACGGCGCGGGCGAACAGGATCGGGCGGGCGTCCCGGCAGGCATCGCGCAGGATGTCCAGCGTGCGCGCAAACCCCTCGGGGCGCGATTTCGAGCGGGGGTTGTAGAAGGCCATGGCGAAATCCGCCTGCGCCGCCAGCCGCAAGCGCTTTTCGATCAGCGCCCAGGGTTTGAGGTTATCGCTCAGATTGATCGTGCAGAAATCGTGGCCCAGCGGCGCACCTGCGGCGGCAGCGGCGGCCAGCATCGCGGTGATGCCCGGCAGCACGCGGATCTCCAGCGCGCGCCAGTCGGCAGGCCCGGCCTCCAGCGCCTCGAACACCGCCGAGGCCATCGCAAACACGCCCGGATCGCCCGACGAGACCACCACCACCCGCTTGCCCGCCGCCGCCATCTCCAGCGCGTGACGCGAGCGGTCCAGTTCCACCCGGTTGTCCGAGGCATGCAGCACCAGCCCCTCGCGCGGCGCGACGCGGGCGACATAGGGGATGTAGCCGACGACATCTGTGGCCGCGTCCAGCGCGTCACGCACTTCGGGCGTGACCATCGCCTCGTTCCCCGGTCCCAGCCCGGCGATGACAACCCAGCCGTTCATGGCCGCCGCCCTTGGCCGTGGATCAAGGCGATCGAGAAATAGGGCGCGGTGTCGACCTCGGCCAGCGGCACGACCCGCTGGTCGGGCATGGCGGCGTATTCCACCAGCCACGCGTCGTCCATCCGGCCTGCCTGCTCGGTCGCGCGTTTGAGTTTGCTCAGGTTCTGGCCGATCTTCATCACCACCAGCGCATCGGTCGAGGCGATCCGCGCGGTCAGCGCCGCCTCGCGCAGGGTCGCGGGGACCACGGTCATCACGTCATCGCCCCAGGTGATCGGCGTGCCGGTCGCGGACCACGCCGCCGACATGCCGGTGATGCCGGGCACCACGGCGACGGGCACATGCGGTCGCAGGCGGGTGTAGAGGTGCATGAACGAGCCGTAGAAAAACGGATCGCCCTCGGCCAGCACCACAACATCCTCGCCGCCTTCGGCCAGCGCGCGCAGGGGGGCGGCGACGTCTTCGTAGAAGGCGGCCAGCGTTTCGGCGTAGCGGGGATCAGACAGCGGGATTTCGGTCGTGACCGGGTAGTCCATGGGATATTCCGTCACGTCGTCGCGCAGCATCCCCTCGACGATGCGCCGCGCCTGTCCCGGTTTGCCCGCCTTGCGGAAATAGGCGACGTGGCGGGCGGCGCGGACCAGACGGTCGGCGCGCACGCTCATCAGATCGGGCGAGCCGGGGCCAAGGCCGACGCCGTGAATAGTACCCGCCGTCATTCCTTGCGGCTCGCGATGGCGTTGATCGCGGCGACGGTGATCGCCGAGCCGCCCAGACGCCCTTGCACGATGCAGCACGGCACCGGCTGATCGGCCCAGAGCGCGTCTTTACTCTCCATCGCGCCGACAAAGCCGACCGGGCAGCCGATGATCGCCGCCGGGCGCGGGCAGGCCGGATCTTGCAGCATATTCAGCAGGTGGAACAGCGCGGTGGGGGCGTTGCCAATGGCGACGACCGCGCCTTCGAGATGCGGACGCCACAGTTCCAGCGCCGCCGCCGAGCGGGTGTTCGACATCTCTTTCGCCATCCCCATCACGCGCGGGTCTTGCAGCGTGCAGATCACCGCGTTGTCGGCGGGCAGGCGGGGGCGGGTGACACCCTCGGACACCATGCGCGCATCGCACAGGATCGGGGCGCCGGCCTCAAGGGCTGCGCGCGCGGCTTGGGCGAAACCGGGCGAGAAGCGGATGAACTTCTCCAGCCCCACCATCCCGGCGGCATGGATCATGCGCACGGCGATGGGTTCGTGATCGGCGTCAAAGGCGCTCAGATCGGCCTCGGCCCGGATCATGGCAAAGGACTGCAGATAAATCGCGGCCCCGTCGGTTTCATAGGTGTAAGTCATTCAGACGGCTCCGAAATGGGCAAGCACCTGCGCGGCGCTGAGGTCTTTGAGCACGGGGGTATCCCCGGCGCGGGCGTGGGTGGCAAGGCTATAGCGGCCGTTTTCGCCGGTCAGCACCAGATCGGTAGGGCCGGGGCGGGCGCAGCCTTTGGCGCAGCCGCTGACGTGCAGGCGATTGACGACATGGGGGGCAAGGGCAAGGGCCAGCGCGCGGGTTTCCACGCTGGCCTGCGGGCAAAAGGGCGCGCCGGGGCAGGCATCGACCCGCAGCTCGGGCGCTTCGGGTGACCAGCTGAGACCGGCGCGGGGGCCGGGGCTCGCATCGAGCAACACGATGGTACGCCACGGGGTGAGGCGCAGGGCAGTGGCCTGCGAGTCGGTCAGCGCGCGGGCCAGATCGGCGGCGCGGATCTGACCAAAAGCGCAGCCCTGCACTGCGCCCAAGCTGTGCGGACCGGGGCGCAGCGAGATCGCGGCGCGGGGCGGGGGCGATGGTGCCCTCGGCCCAGCCGGGAAGCGGCGCGCTGTGGCGGGCCATGCGCCCGGCCTGCAGGCCGCCGCTGTCGACAAACCAGTGGCACAGGCGGATCAGCGGGTCGATTTCGCTGCCCGGCATCAGGGCAAGACCCAGCGCGCGACCGTCTGCGCGCAGGATCAGCCGGCGGTCGCTGCCGCGCTCGATGCGGAAATCGGCGGAGGTGTCGCGCAGCACGGGGCCAGAGCCCGCGTCGATGGCGAAGCCCATCTTGGGCGGCAGGACAGGCAGTTCCGCCAGCCGGGCCAGCAGTTCCAGCGTCAGGCGGTGGGTGTCGTCCTGCGCGGTCCATGTCGGGGCAACAACGATGTTGCGGCGCGTCTCGGTGTCGGCATCTGCGTCGAGCAGGCCCAGCGACTCAAGATCAGCCATCAGCGCGGGCCATGCGGTCTCACTCACGCCCCGGATCTGCACATTCGCGCGGTTGGTGACGTCGAGCAGCCCCGCGCCGTGGGTTTCAGCCGCCGCGCACAGGCCCAGCGCCTGAGCCAAGGAGAACTCGCCCAGCCGCGGCCGCACGCGGACGACATAGCCATCGCCCGACATCATCGGGCGATGCGCGCCCGGGCACCAGCCTTTGATGTCATAACTCATGGGTTCAGCCCCGCCAGAATGGAGTTCCTGCGTGTGACCCACAGACCCGCCGCATGCAAGGCGGCAAAGCGGGCCTCCATCGCGGCCAGCGCCTGCGGGTTCTCGGCTTGCAAAAAGGCGCGGACGTCTTCGCGACCCAAAGTCGCCTCGTGGTAGAGGTCGATCAGCTGCGGCGGCACGGCAGCGGCGAGATGGGCGAACGCGCCGAGGTGGTCGAGCGTCGCGGCAATTTCAGCCCCGCCGCGAAAGCCGTGGTTCATCATGCCGTCCACCCAGACCGGGTTGGCGGCACGGGCGCGCACGACGCGGGCGATTTCCTCGGTCAGCGAGCGCGCACGGGGGTTGGCGGGGTCGCGGGCGTCGAGGTGGTAGAGCGCGGCGCTGCCGCCGGTGATCGCTTGTGCTGCGGCAAAGCCCGCCTCATGCGCGGCATAATCGGCGGCGAGCAGCAGGTCGGTTTCGGGCAGGTCTTGCAGGTGGACAAAGGCATCCGCCTGCGCGACGCGGGCGGCGATGCCAGTGCTGTCGCTGCCGTCGAGCGCGTGGGACGAGGCCTTGAGCCACGCCTCGCCCGCCGCGTGCCGGGCCTCATCGGTGTAGGTCTCGGGCGCGTCGCCCATGCCCAGCCCGTAGGTGCCGGGCGCGGGGCCATAGACGCGGGCCAGATCGTCGCGGCCGGCGTAGGGGTTCCAGTCGGGGGCCTCGTCGCGCGCGGCCAGCGCGCGGATCGCCTGACCGTAGAGCGCCGAAAGGTCGGGGAACACGTCGCGGAACAGGCCCGAGACGCGCAGGGTGACGTCCAGCCGGGGGCGGTCGAGTTCGGCGATGGGCAGGATTTCCACGCCGTTGACTCGGCCCGAGCCTTCATCCCACACCGGTTTCACGCCCAGAAGATGCAGCGCCATGGCGAATTCCTCGCCCGCCGTGCGCATTGTCGCGGACCCCCACAGATCCACCACCAGCCCGCGCGGATAATCGCCGTGATCCTGCAAATGGCGGCGCACCAGTTCTTCGGCCAGTGTCACGCCCTGCGCATAAGCGGCGCGGGTCGGCACGGCGCGGGGGTCGGTGGTGAAGAGGTTGCGGCCAGTCGGCAGCACGTCCTTGCGCCCGCGCCACGGGCTGCCCGAGGGGCCGGGGGGCACGAAACGCCCGCTGAGCGCGGCCCGCAGGCCAGCGCGCTCGGATGCACCGTGATCGCCGGTGCCGAAGATATGCAGCCCCTCGCCGAACTGGCTTTCCTTCACATCGCAGACAAAGCGGTCGATGCGCGTGATCGCCTCGGCCAAGGAGGTCGCGCGGGTCAGGCCCAGCTCGTCCTCAAGCCCCAGCGCCTGCGCCTCGGTGCGGATCGAGGCTTGCAGCCGGTCGCGGCGCGCCGGGTCCAGACCGTCGGCGTTGGAGAATTCATCGAGCAACGCCTCCAGCTGCGCCATCCCCGCGCCCTGCTCGGCCACGGCCATCGGCGGCGGGACGTGGCCAAGGGTCACGGCACCGATCCGGCGCTTGGCCTGCGCGGCCTCGCCGGGGTCGTTGACGATGAACGGATAGATCACGGGCAGGCCGCGGGTCAGCGCCTCGGGCCAGCAGGCGTCGGACAGGGCAACGGATTTGCCCGGCAGCCATTCCAGCGTGCCATGCGCGCCGATATGCACCAGCGCGTCGGCCTGCTGCTTGAGCCAGAGGTAGAAGGCGACATAGGCGTGGCGCGGGACGCGGGCGACATCGTGGTAATCGGCGTCGCGGGCGGTGACGATGCCGCGCTCGGGCTGCAGGGCGATCAGGGCGTTTCCAGCGCGCAGGGCGGCGAAATGGAAGGCGCCGTCGACCAGGCTGTCGTCATCATCGGGGTCGCCCCACGCCAGATGGATCGCCTGTTGCAGCTTTTGCGGCAGCTTCGCCAGCGCGAGGCGGTAATCGAAGAGGGACCACTCGATGCGGGCGGTTTCCAGCGCGCGGGGATCGGCGGCGTCGATGGCGTAGCCCTGCGCACTCAGGTCTTGCAGGATCGCGCGGGTGCTTTCCAGCGCGTCGAGGCCGACGGCATGCGCCATCTGCCAGCCCTTGCCCGGATAGGTGCTGAGCACCAGCGCGGGGCGGCGATGGTGCGGCGCGGTCTGGCCCAGCGCGATCCAGCCGGTGACACGCGCCACCAGTGCCGCGATGCGCGGGGCCTCGGCGCGGTGCTGGACGCGGGCGAATTGCAGATCGGGGTCAGGGTCGGTCGCGTCCTTGAAGCTGACGACGCTGCCGAACAGCCGCCCGTCCACCTCGGGCAGAACCACATGCATGGCCAGATCGGCGGGCGACAAGCCGCGCTCGCCACTCTCCCAACCCTGACGCGGGTTGGTGGCCAGCGCGACCTGAAACACCGGCACCCCGGCGGCCTCAAGTGGTGTGCCGCCCTCACCCTGCGCGCTGAAGGCGGTGGCGTTGATCACCGCGACCGGGGCCAGCGCCTTGACCCAGCGCGCCAGCCAGCCGCGCGCTTGCGGGGCTTTGAGGGAAGGCGCGAACAGGCCGATCACGTCATAGCCCTGCGCCTCGAACGCCTGCGCGATGGCTTCCAGCGGCTCGGTATCGGCGGCGGTCAGATAGGCGCGGTAGAAGGTAAGGACGATCCGCGGGCGGGTGCCGAAGGACAGCGCGGCGGGGCAGTGCAGACCCTGCGCGGTCCAGCCGCCAACCTCGGGCAGCGCCCGGACGCCGCGCACGGGCGGCGCATAGAGACCACATGCCAGCGCGAATTGTTGCAGGGCCGCTTGCGCGGCCACCGCGCCGCCCTGATCGCACAGATGCTGCAACCGGCGCAGAGTGGACACCGGCAGCGTGCTGATCTCATCCAGACGCGGATCGGGGCGACCATCGGCGGGCAACACGGCCAGCGCGATGCCGTGGCGCGAGGCCAGCGCCTGCACCTGCTGCAACCCATAGGACCAATAGGGCACCCCACCGATCAGCCGGATCAGGATGCCTTTGGCCCCCTGCAAAGTGCTGTCGACATAGGTATCGACCGAGAGCGGATGCTTGAGCGCCGCCAGATTGGCCAGCCGCAGCGAGGGCAGGTTTCCACCCGCGCGCCGCCACCCCGCCGCGAAAGCGCCAAGGTCAGAGTCCGAGAACGACAGCACCACAAGATCACCGGGCGTCTGGCCCAGATCCTGCGGCGTGGCGCTTTCCTCCAGCCCGTGACTTTCGCGGAAGATGACGTGCATCGCGGTGTCAGACCCCCAGCGCGGCCTTGATGGCAGCGGCGTCGATGCGGTCATGTTCGGCGATGACCACCAGCTGCGTGACGCGCGGCTCACCGGCTTTCCACGGGCGGTCGAACTGGTGACGCACCCGCGCCCCCACCGCCTGCACCAGCGCGCGCATCGGCTTGCCAGCGACGGCAACGTAGCCTTTGACGCGCAGGATATCGAGATCGCGGGCCATCGCCTCGATCTTCACGGCCAGCGCGGGCAGATCGGCAATCTCGCCCATCTCGACCACAACCGTGTCGAAATCATCATGCTCGTGGTCGTCATGGCCATCGTGATGCGAGGGGCGGGCGGCCAGATCATCCTCGGCGGCGGCATTGAGGCCCAGAATGACGCGGGCATCGACGATGCCCTCGGTCACCTCGACCACCGGCAGCGGGCGCGGGGCCTCGGCGGCGATCACCGCGCGGGCTTTGGCGACGCCCTCGGGACCGGCCAGATCGGCCTTGGTCAGCAAGATGACATCGGCGCAGGAGATCTGATCCTCGAACACCTCGCTCAAGGGCGTTTCATGGTCGATGCTGTCGTCGGCGGCGCGCTGGGCCTCGACCGCGGCCAGATCGGGGGCGAAACGACCCGCGGCAACAGCCTCGGCATCGGCCAGCGCGATCACGCCATCGACGGTGATGCGCGAGCGGATCGCGGGCCAGTCGAAGGCCTTGAGCAGGGGCTTGGGCAGAGCCAGACCCGAGGTTTCGATCAGGATGTGATCGGGCGGCGGGGTCATGGCCAGCAAGGCCTCGACCGTGGGCACGAAATCATCGGCGACGGTGCAGCAGATGCAGCCATTCGACAGCTCGACGATGTTCTCCGCCGGACAATCGGGGATCGCGCAGGATTTCAGGATCTCGCCATCAACGCCCAAAGTGCCGAACTCATTGACCACCACGGCCAGACGCAGACCGCCCGCGTTGCGGATCAGATGCGAAATCAGCGTGGTCTTGCCTGACCCGAGAAAGCCGGTGATGACGGTGACGGGGGTTTTGTTCAGCGTGGACATTCAGGCCTCCAGAGGGGGAATTCGGGCAATGCAGTTCTTGCGGAAATGCTCGGGGCGTTCGCGCCAGGGCACCAGCCCATCGGCGCTGGCGTGGTATTTGGCGGCACCCTCGGCGACGGTGTCGGCCTGCTCGGGCGCGAGATTGCCGTAGATATAGGTCCACCGACCGGGCGCGCGCAGGGCGACGGTGCAGCCGCGCGAGCAGTTGGACAGACACTCGGTCTGGCGCAGGGTGATGCCCTCGGGCAACTGACCCGCCAGGGCATCGGCCAGTTGCTGGCCGGGGCGGGGCGCATCGGGGTTCATCCCCTCACGCTTGCAGGTCACGCAGACCAAAAGTTCGACCGTCTCGGCCATCATGCTCCTTTGCGGGGTATGCGGGGGCGGCAGGCCGAACCCGTCGCCAGAACACCCCGTCCGGCTGGTATCGTCACGGCTGGCAGGTCTCCCGGCTTGCGAAGTTCGGGGATCTGGCCCCCGGCGGCGGCCCGCCTTCCCGGCGCAAAGGCCAGTGGCATTGGGCAACCTCTTCGGTCACGGTCGCGGGGGCGGCTGCGCTTTGGGGTTGACCCCCGGACGCATTCCCTTTTCACCTGTCAGATGACAGGCACCAGCCCGCTGGACATGCGCTGCGGGGACAAACGAGTCAAGCAAGGAAGCGACCGGATGAACAGCGAGGGCGACGGCGAGGCCGATAAACACAAGGCGAAGATGCAAAAGATCAAGGCGGCGCGCGACCGGATGAATGAAGACCGGCAGGGCGAGAAGGGCCTGATCATCGTCCATACGGGACCGGGCAAGGGGAAATCTTCGTCCGGGTTCGGCATGATCCTGCGCTCTATCGCGCATGGGATGCCCTGCGCGGTGGTGCAGTTCATCAAGGGCGCCTGGGATACCGGTGAGCGGCGGCTGCTGACCGAGCATTTCGGCGGGTTGTGCCAGTTTTATGCGATGGGCGAGGGCTTCACCTGGGAAACGCAGGACAAGGCCCGAGACATCGCGGCGGCCCAGCGCGGGTGGGAGAAAGCGAAAGAGCTGATCCGCGACCCTTCGGTGCAGATGGTGCTGCTGGACGAGATCAACATCGCGCTGCGGTATGAGTATCTGGATCTGGCCGAGGTTGTGGCGTTTCTGCGCGATGAGAAGCCCTTCATGACCCATGTGGTGCTGACCGGGCGCAACGCGAAACCCGAGTTGATCGAGATCGCCGATCTGGTGACGGAAATGGCGGTGGTCAAACACCCGTTCCGCGCCGGGATCAAGGCGCAGGCGGGCGTTGAATTCTGAAGTTTTTCGCCCTGTGGGCGACCGGGCAAGGGGGCGTCGCCCCCTCTTGGCCTGACGGCCAATTCACCCCCCAGGATATTTAGGGCATAAAGTTGCAGGGTTAACGGATCGTTAAGGCCCAACTTTATGCGTCAAATATCCACGGGGGTTTCCAAAGGGGAGCGTGCTCCCCCTTTGGCGAGGGGGTTCGGGGGCGAGCAGCCCCCCGGTCGCCCGGCGTGTCACCAGGGTTCCGGCTGGTGAGAATAGCTGATGTAGAGCGGATGCTTGGGATGCCCCGCAAGGCTGAGGCCGAGGTGCCAGAGCGGCTTGCCGGTCCCGCGCAGCAGCGCCTCCACCTGCGCGCCGCGCGCCAGATGGGCGCCGTGGGTGCCCCAGGCGCAGACGACTGTATCCGCCCAGGCGGCGCTTTCGGCGATGGCTGCGTCATTGCCCGGGCCGACCGGATCGTCCTGCGCCCGCATCACCTTCGGGTCCGTCGCGCGGTAGGCGAAGATGTTGCACACCCGGAACGCACCAAAGCCCAGCGCGCGCGCGCGGCGCTCGCAGCGCTCGACGGTGGGGTCATTCTGCACCTCGGTCGCGGTGGAAGGGTTGAGCATCACAAAGAGCACACGCCGCCCCTCTGGCGCCCAAGTCCGGGTCAGGGTGTAGCGGAATTTCTCGCAGGGCGAGTAGACGGCGGTTGAGGGCGCATCGCCCTTGGTATGCGTGCGGGTGATCATGCGACGTTCATAGCGCAGCCCGGCGCCGGGCCGCCAGTCCCCGCTGAAAGGGGTTTCGGTTGCGCCGCCGCGCGGCTAAGTTCGCCGCCTGTTCCCCGATGAAAGGCCCGCCTCCGTGACCCTTCCCGCCGACTTGCGCATTCCCCGTCAGATCGCCACTGAGATTGGCGCCCGCCCCGAGCAGGTCTCGGCCGCCGTGGCGCTGCTGGATGAGGGCGCGACGGTGCCTTTCGTGGCGCGCTATCGCAAGGAGGCCACTGGCGGGCTGGACGACACGCAGCTGCGCAATCTGGCGGAACGGCTGTCCTATCTGCGCGAGATGGAGGCGCGGCGGGCGGTGATTTTTGAGTCGATCAGCACGCAGGGCAAGATGACCGACGCGCTGGCCAGGGCGATCACCGGGGCCGAAACGAAATCGGTGCTCGAAGACCTCTACCTGCCGTTCAAGCCCAAGCGCCGCACCAAGGCGATGATCGCGCGTGAGAACGGGCTGGAGCCTTTGGCCGAGGCGATTCTTGCCGACCGCGTCGCTGACCCTGAGGTCTTGGCGGCGGGGTATCTGTCCGAGGCTGTGGCCGATCCCAAGGCCGCACTTGAGGGCGCGCGCGAGATCATTGCCGAGGGGCTGGTCGAGGATGCCGCGCTGAAAGCCCAGTTGCGGGCCTACATGGCGCAGGCGGCGTTTCTGTCGTCCGAGGTCTTGCCGGGCAAGGAAAACGAGGGCGCGAAGTTCTCGGATTATTTCGCGCACTCCGAGCTGCTCTCAGGCGTGCCCAGCCACCGCGCGCTGGCGATGTTCCGGGGGCGCAATGAGGGGTTCCTCGCGCTCGATCTGAAGGTCGAGCCGGAAGCCACGCCCGGCGAGTCGCGGGCCGAGCAGATGGTGAAAACCGCGCTCAACATCGGCCGGGCGGGCAAGGGTGACGTCTGGCTGGACAAGCTGGCCGGCTGGGTCTGGCGCATCAAGCTGAAGCTGTCCCTGACCATCGACCTGATGACCGACCTGCGCGAAAAATCCGAAACCGAGGCAATCCGCGTCTTTGCGCGCAACCTCAAGGATTTGCTGCTGGCCGCTCCTGCCGGAGCCAAGGCCACGATGGGGCTGGATCCGGGCATCCGTACCGGGGTCAAGGTGGCCGTGGTCGACGCAACCGGCAAGGTACTGGACCATGCCACGGTCTATCCCTTCCAGCCGCGTCTGGATGTGCAGGGGACACTGGCCGTGCTGGGGGCGCTGATCCGCAAGCACAACGTCGGGCTGATCGCCATCGGCAACGGCACCGCCAGCCGCGAAACCGATGCGCTGGCGGCGGAACTGTTGACGAAACTGCCCAGCCCGCGCCCGGTCAAGGTGGTGGTGTCTGAGGCGGGGGCTTCGGTCTACTCCGCCTCTGAACTGGCGGCGCGCGAATTCCCCGATCTGGATGTGTCGATCCGTGGGGCCGTGTCGATTGCCCGCCGTTTGCAGGATCCGCTGGCCGAGTTGGTAAAGATCGAGCCCAAGGCGATCGGCGTCGGCCAGTATCAGCACGACGTGAACCAGTCGGCGCTGGGCAAGGCGCTGGATGGCGTGGTCGAAGATGCGGTGAACGCAGTCGGGGTTGAGCTGAACACGGCCTCGGCGCCGCTGCTGGCGCGCGTCTCAGGACTGGGGCCGGGGCTGGCCGAGGCTGTTGTGGCGCACCGGGACGCGAACGGGCCCTTTGCCAAGCGGCGCGATCTGCTCAAGGTGGCGCGGCTGGGGCCGAAGGCCTTCGAGCAGGCGGCGGGATTCCTGCGCATTCAGGGTGGGGCAGAGCCGCTCGATGCCTCGTCCGTGCACCCGGAAGCCTATGATTTGGCGCGCAGAATCGTCAAATCGGTGGGCAAGGATGTGGCCACGCTGATGAAAGACCCTGCGCCGCTGCGGCGGCTTGAGCCGCGCGATTTTACCGATGAGAAATTCGGCCTGCCGACGGTCAAGGACATCCTGTCCGAGCTGGAAAAGCCCGGCCGTGACCCGCGCCCTGAGTTCAAGACGGCCACCTTCGCCGAGGGTGTCAACGAGATCCGCGATCTGAAACCGGGGATGCGGCTGGAGGGCACGGTGACCAACGTCGCGGCCTTCGGTGCCTTCGTTGATGTGGGCGTGCATCAGGACGGGTTGGTGCATGTCAGCCAGCTGGCTGACCGCTTTGTCAAAGACCCGCATGAGGTGGTCAAGGCGGGCGGCGTCGTCAGCGTGCGGGTGGTCGAGGTCGACGTGGCGCGCAAGCGCATCGGCCTGACCATGCGCAAGGACAACGCGGGGGCCGAGGACCGCCCCGCGCGCGACCAGCGCGGTGACCAGCGGGGCAAGGGCGGCGGGAAGCCGATCCATGGCGGCAGTGCCAGCCCGCCCAAGCGCGCGGACTCAACCGGAGCGTTTGGGGCCGCGCTGCTGGACGCGATGAAGAAGCGCTGAGTCGGCGCGGGAGTCTGGGCTGAATCGGCCACAGGTGAAAATCGTTATAGATTCGTGACTTGCCCGAATCCCCGGCTTGGGTCTTGATCGGCCCATAGCTCGGGGGGCATGAATTTATGGCGCAGTCTGCGGCCCAGAAACGAGATCTGGGGCTGGTGGTGGTTCGATTGGGCCAGCCAACCCTACAACACTTTGCTGATCACCTTCATCTTCGGCCCATATGTGGTTGGGATCGTCGGTGACGGCTCTCGCGCGCAGGCCATCTGGGGCTATGGGATCGGCTTTGCCGGTATCCTGCTGGCCCTGCTGGCACCCCTGCTGGGGGCGATCGCGGACAAGAGCGGGCGCCGGATGGGGTTCATCTGGTTTTTCTCCATCCTCTATGTGATCGGGGCCTGGGGCGTGTGGTTTTCCGCGCCTGACAGCTTCAACATCTGGCAGGTGATGCTGTTCTTCTGCATCGGTCTGGTGGGCATGGAGTTCGCCACGATCTTCACCAACGCCATGCTGCCCGACCTCGCCCCGCGTGAGGAATTGGGCAAGGTGTCAGGCTCGGGCTGGGCGTGGGGTTATGTCGGCGGGCTGATCAGCCTGATCCTGATGCTGACGTTGCTGGCCGAGGGGGACACCGGCAAGACGCTGATCGGCATCGACCCGCTTTTCGGTCTGGATGCCGCGGCGCGCGAGGGCACGCGCTCGGTCGGGCCGCTGACGGCGATCTGGTATATCGTGTTCATGATCCCGTTCTTTCTGTGGGTGCGTGAGCCCAAGAAACCCGGCGCGGTGAGCATTGGCGCGGCGATTTCTGGCGCTTGGCCGGAACTTAAGGCGACGTTGGCGAGTTTGCCCAAGAACCGCAGCCTGTTTGCCTTTTTGGGATCCTCGATGCTTTACCGTGACGCGCTCAACGGCGTTTACACCTTTGGCGGCATTTATGCCGCCGGTGTGCTCGGCTGGAGCGTGGTGAGCGTCGGCATCTTCGGCATTCTGGCCGCAACGACCGGTGCGGTGTTCGCGTGGCTGGGCGGCAAGGCGGACAGCCGTTGGGGTCCGAAACCGGTGATCCTGTTCAACGTGATCGTCCTGGCGGTGGTCGCGCTGGCGATTGTGTTTGTCTCGCGGACCTCGGTCTTTGGCGTCGCTGTCGGGCCTGAGTCGAACCTGCCGGATATCTCCTTCTACATCTTGGGCGCGATCATCGGCGCTGGCGGTGGTTCGCTGCAATCGGCCAGCCGCACGATGATGGTGCGCCAAGGGGATGAAGAAAAGATGACCGAGGGTTTTGGCCTTTATGCCCTGTCGGGGAAAGCCACCGCCTTTCTGGCACCGCTGTCGATCGGCATCGTCACCGACATCACGGGCAGCCAGCAATACGGCATCCTGCCGGTGGCGGCACTGTTCTGTATCGGGCTGATTTTGCTGCTGTTTGTTAATCCTGAAGGCTCGAAGAGGGTGTTGGCATGAAGAAACTGGGTCTGGTTCTGGGGGGTCTGGTTCTGGCGGCCTGTGCGAGCACGGCGGTTGTCGACTCAGCCCTCAGCCAGTCGCTGGCCAACCAGTTGTTCGGCGCAGCATCGCGCGGGACCAGTGAACCGGCCCAGACCTATGGATCCTATGCGCGCGGCTGTGCCGACGGGCTGGTGCAATTGCCGGAAACAGGGCCGACCTGGCAGGCGATGCGTCTGTCGCGCAATCGCAACTGGGGTCACCCCCAGATGATTGATTTCCTTGAGGGGCTGAGCCGTCAGGCCGTGCAGATCGGCTGGCGGGGGCTCTATGTCGGGGATATCAGCCAGCCGCGTGGCGGGCCGATGACCTCGGGCCATGCCAGCCACCAGATGGGGCTGGACGCCGATATCTGGATGCTGCCGCCCGAAAGCCTGACCCTGAGCCGGGGTGAGCGCGAAAACATCAGCTCGGTGTCCGTGCGGACCGAGGATCAGCGCGGGCTGACCAGCCACTGGACCCCGCGCCATGCTGCCCTGCTGCGCGCTGCGGCCAGCGATCCGCGTGTGGACCGGGTGTTCGTCGCGGCGGCGGTCAAGATCGAGATGTGCCGCACCGCCACGCCCGAGGATACGGCGTGGCTGCAACGTATTCGCCCCATCGCGGGGCATAATTATCATTTCCATGTCCGGCTGCGCTGCCCAGCCGGATCGCCGCACTGCGAGACGCAAAGCCCGACCGTGGCCGAGCTTTCAAACGGCGGCAATGGCTGTGATGACAGCCTGAGATGGTGGGTGACTGATTACCTGAACCCGCCGCGCACCACGGGTCGCCCCGCGCAACCAACGGAACCGGCACCGCCCCGGCGTCGCCATCCGCGCGAATTCATCATGGCCGACCTCCCACGCCAATGTTCGGAAGTTGTACAACGATGAATGCTGCCAAATCATTAGTCGCTGCTCTCCTGGCGCTTGCCGCATTGCTGCCCGCTGCCGCAAGCGCCCAACCTGCCACCTATTTCGCCGGGGTCGTTCAACACCCGGCGACGAATATCCCGCCTGTTCAAGTCGTTGCGCGCTACACCCTGCCGCTGATGTCGGGGGGCATCAATGACTTTTCGGGGATCGCGACGCGGGACGGCGTGGAGATCTACCTGCTGTCCGACCACGGCTTTATCGCCACGGGCCGGTTGCAACGCGGCTATGGCCAGCAGATCACCGGCTTTCAGCTGCGTCAGGTCGCCGTTCTGAACGACGACCAGAACCGCCCGCTGACCGGCTCGTTGCACGATTCCGAAGGGATCACCCTCGGGCCGGATGGCTCAATCTATGTGTCCTTCGAACAGCACAACCGCGTGCTGCGCTATCGCCGCCTTGGCGGTCCGGGCGAGGATCTGGGCGCACACCGCGACTTTTCGCGCCTGCGGGCCGGGCGCGGGCTGGAAGCGCTGGCGATTGCCGGTGACGGGGCGATCTATGCGATCCCCGAGCGTCCGGCGCGGGCGACCTATGGCTTTCCGTCCTACCGGCTGCGCGCCGGTGTCTGGGATGGGTCGTTCCGTCTGCCCGAGGATGGCGCATTCCTGCCGGTCGGCGCTGACTTTGGCCCTGATGGCCAGCTCTATGTCCTTGAGCGCGAGTATGCCGCGCGTGGCTTTCGCAGTCAGGTCCGTCGCTTCGCCATCCGGGGGCGCGCGATCAGCGAGCCGCAGGTGGTGATGCGCTCGGAATATGGCCAGTTCGGCAATCTTGAAGGCTTGAGTGTCTTTCGCGACTGGAATGGTCGTACCCGCATGCTGATGGTCGCCGATGATGACCTGCATCCCGACCGCAGCGAACTGGTCGATCTGGTGCTGAACCGCTGAGGTGATTGCATCCGGGGCCGGGGGATCCTACCTGAAGAGGGTGTATCGCAAGAGGGCAACCCGTGACCGAGACGCAGCGCAACCTTGAGCCGGCCGTGCCGGTGATCTGGCTTCTGGGCAAGACCGGCGCAGGCAAGACCTCGCTGGTGCGCGCCCTGACGGGGGCGGGTGAGGTCGGCAACGGGTTCGAGCCGGGCACGCGCGGCGCGGCGGTCCATGACTTCCCGCCGCAAGCCGCCGCCGTGCGCTTTCTGGACACGCGAGGCTTGGGCGAGACAGGCTATGACGCCACGCCTGATCTTGAGCGGGCAGGCAGGACGGCGCAGGCGATCCTGGCGGTGATCCGGCTGGATGATCCGGTGCAAGCGCCGGTGGCCGAGGTTTTGCGCGACACCAATCTGCCGGTGCTTCTGGTCTTTACCGGGGCCGATCTGGTGACGGAGCCCGGCGCGCAGGTCCGTGCCCGGGCGCATGTCACGTCGTTGATCGGGCGCGAGTTTCCCAGCGTGACCATGGCGCTGCCCGCCGACGGGCTGGTGGTGGGCATCGAGGCGTTGCTTGATGCGCTTGACAGCTTCATGCCCCGTGCCGCCGCGATCCTGCGCCGGGCCGAAGAGGCGCGCGTTTTCGCCAAGAACCGCCCGCTGGTGCTGCGCTATGCCGCGATGGCCGGGGCGTCGGACGTGGTGCCGCTGACGGGCCTTGCCACGGTGCCCGCAGCCCAAGGCGCGATGCTGCATGCCCTTGCACGCAAATACGATGTCGAACTCACACCGGCGCGGATGGGCCTGCTGGCCTCGGCGCTTGGCACCGGGGCGCTGGTGCGCATGGCCACGGGCATGGCGCTGCGGCAGGGGGCCAAGCTGATCCCGGTCTTTGGCCAGACGCTGGGCGCTGCAGCGGCGGCGGGCACCAGTTTCGCCACGACCTATGCGCTGGGCCGCGCGGCCTCGGCCTGGCTCCACGGGCTGTCGCGGGGTGCGGCACCGGACAGCGCGACCTTGCGCAGCCTTTATGATCAGGCGCTGAAAGGCGCGAAACATGCGGCTGACTGACCGCCTGCGCCACACGCTGTTGCGCTGGGACCGGCTGGGAT
This sequence comes from Pararhodobacter zhoushanensis, assembly GCF_025949695.1. Classification (NCBI taxonomy): domain Bacteria; kingdom Pseudomonadati; phylum Pseudomonadota; class Alphaproteobacteria; order Rhodobacterales; family Paracoccaceae; genus Pararhodobacter; species Pararhodobacter zhoushanensis. Next base: position 826,265 of record NZ_JAPDFL010000001.1, read on the forward strand.
TGGCGGCGATTCTGGCGCTGCCACTGACGATTTCCATGCTGCTGGGCTTTTTGTGGCTGAACGAACACGGTTACCTGTTGTGGTTCGCGCTGGGCACCGCCGGGTTCTATGCCGTCTTTCGCGTGGCTGTCGGGCTGGCCCGCTGGCGCACCCGCGTTGCCGGGGAACGCGAGCCGCGCGAGCTGGAGGGGCCAAAGGCCGACCCCGAATGGTCCCCCGCCGAAAAGGCCGCGTTCGAGCGTGCCCGCGCCCGCATCGACACCCGCCTGAAAGAGCCGATCCCGTGGGCCACCCTGCCGACCGAGGCGCTGACGGTGGTGGAAGAAGTTGCCACCGACATGTCCAATGGCCAGCGCAGCGCGCTGGATTTCACCCTGCCCGAGGCGCTGTTGCTGATTGATCAGGTGGCGCTGCGGTATCGGGCGTTCCTGCTTGAAAGCATCCCCTATTCCGACCGGCTGTCGGTGCGCACCATGCATTGGCTGTGGCGCAAGCAGGACGCGGCGCTGACGGCGTGGGAGACCGGGTTTCTGGCGTGGCGCGGGGTGCGGCTGTTGCTCAACCCCGCCGTCGGGTTGCTGCGCGAGGCCGAGCGGGTGCTGGCCACCGGGCTGCAGGACCGCCTGACCGAGAAATTCCGCCGCGACGCGCAGGCGATCCTGCTGGAAGAGGCGGCGCAGGCAGCGGTTGATCTGTTCTCGGGGCGGCTCAAGGTCAGCGAAGCCGATCTCAGCCGCCACGGCGCGCGGGTGATCGTGCCCGATGCCGCGCCCGAGGGGGCGGTGCAGATTGTCGTCGTCGGCCAGATTTCAGCCGGGAAATCGACGCTGGTCAATGCGCTGCTGGGCGAGGACGCGACCGAGACCGACGCTGCGCCGACCACCGACACCGCTGCCGGGCACGCGCTGGACAGCGGCGTGCGGGTGATCGACACACCGGGGCTGGATGGCACCGACAAGGTGGCCCGGGCGATTGCCGCGCAGATGGTGACGGCCGATCTGGTGTTGTGGGTGCACCGGGCGAACAGGCCGGGGCGCGCGGCGGATGTGGGGCTGATGGCCGCGTTTCAGGCCGCGATGGCGCGCGATCCGGCGCGGCGGCACCCGCCGGTGGTGCATGTCGCCAACGCCTCGGACCTGTTGCTGCCGGGTTGGCCACGGCCAGAGAACACGCTCACCGCTGAGGATAAGGCCCGCCTGCGCGCCGCCACCGATGCGATTGCCCGCGACATGGGCGGGGCCGAGGTGATCCCGATCCGCGCCGAAGCGCCCGAGTGGAACATCGACGCGCTGAACGCCGCCATCGACGCGGTGCTGCCCGAGGCGCGCATGACCCGGCGCAACCGTCTGCGGCTGGAGGCCTCGCGCAGCGAGGGGTTGCGTGGCAATATCGCCCGCGCCGGACGCGGGGTGAGCGCGGTGGCCAAGGCGCTGGGCAGCCGCTGGCGGCGCTGAGCCGCGCAGCAAGGGGGCGGGATGATCTGGGATTTCTGTGTGATTGGCGGCGGGATTGTCGGGCTGGCGACGGCGCGGGCGCTGCTGGCGCGACAGCCGGGGGCCAGTCTGATCGTGCTGGAGAAAGAGCCGGAACTGGGGCGGCACCAGACCGGGCATAACTCGGGCGTGATCCATTCGGGGATCTATTACCAACCGGGCAGCTTCAAGGCCAGGCTCTGCCGCGAGGGCGCGGCGCGGACCAAGGAATTCTGCCAGCAGCACGCCATTCCCTATGACGAACGCGGCAAGCTGATCGTCGCCACGCGTGAGGACGAGGTGCCCCGGCTGGACGCGCTGTTTGCGCGGGCGGGGGAGAACGGGATCAGGGCTGAGCTGGTTGCAGGGCCACAGATTGCCGAGCGTGAACCGGCGATTGCCGGGCGCAAGGCGATCTGGGTGCCCGAGGCGGCGATCGTCGATTACAAGCGCGTGCTGGCGGCACTGGCTGACGAGATCATCGCGCAGGGGGCCGAGATCCGCTATGGCGCGGCGCCGGTGGGGATTGTCGAGCAGGGCGCGTGGGTCGAGGCGGCGCTGGCGGGCGAGACGGTACGGGCGCGGCGGCTGGTGGCCTGCGCGGGGCTGCAATCGGACCGCGTGGCGACGATGGCGGGGCTGGCGATCCACCACCGGATCGTGCCGTTTCGCGGCGAATACTGGCGGCTGAGGCCCGAGCGGTCGGATGTCGCGCGGGCGATGATCTATCCGGTGCCCGAACCCGGCTTGCCCTTTCTGGGCGTGCATCTGACGCCGCTGATCGACGGCGCGATGACGCTGGGGCCGAATGCGATGCTGGGCTTTGCGCGTGAGGGGTATCCGAAATTTTCGGTTTCATTGCGCGATACGGCCGAGATGCTGGGCTTTCCCGGCTTCTGGCGGGTGATCGGGCAGAACCTCCGCCCCGGGTTGACCGAGATCGGCAACTCCTTGTTCAAGCGGCGCTATCTGGAAGAATGCCGCCGCTATTGCCCGTCCTTGGTGCTGGACGATCTGCTGCCGATGGCACCGGGCATCCGCGCGCAGGCGGTGGGGGCCAAGGGCGAGCTGGTGCAGGATTTCCTGTTTCTGGACACGGCGCGGATGCTGCATGTCTGCAACGCGCCGTCCCCTGCCGCGACCTCGGCGTTGCCGATTGGCGACCTGATCGCGGGACGGGTGATCGGGTAAGGCGGGGGGCCAGCCCCCGCACCCCCGCTTAAGGGGGACGCACGCGCCCCCTTAAGAAACCCCCGTGGATATTTTCAGACAGAAAATGCGGTCAACGGGTCCAGTTGATGGCGAGCTCTTCGCGGAAGGCGAAGCGTTCGAGGTGGCTGGCGATGACGCCTTCCAGGCGTTCAAGCATCTCGGGCTCGGCGGTTTCGGCGGTCAAGGTCAGGGTTTCGCCCGCGGCGGTGAGGTGGCAGGTGCCGAAGGGGAAGTCGATCTTGCCCTTTTCGGTGTCGAAGCTGGCAGGGATCTTGTGGGCAAAATGCTTGCACAGCTGTTGCAGGTAGCGGCTGGCATTGGCGGTGGTGAGCACGGCGGTGCTGGTGGTGACGGTATTGCTCATGGCAGGGCCTTTGATCGGGGGAAGGAGTGGCTGGCCGGCCGTCGATGCGGTCGCGTGGCTCTCAGTTGCGAAAATACCCCGCTTTTGGCGCGAGATCAAGGGGCTGGCAGGTCCAGATCGACCCAGACGATGGCGTGGGTCGCGTCGGGCGTGGGCCAGACAAGGCCGCTGTCGCGCCGGCGCAGCACTGCCGAGGGCAGCACATAATCGACGCGCAGCGCGCCGGGGCCGTCCGGCCAGTGGGCAGTAGGCTGGCCGCTGAGCGGGTCTTGCAGCCGGGGATGGGCGAGGAGGGCGGCGATGTCGCCGCGCTCTCCGGCGCCGGCGGCCGGGTCGAGGTTGGCGTCGCCGAGCAGGACGAACGGTTCGGGGACTGGGCTCAGGCCGCCATCGAGCCGCCAGCGCCAGAAGGCGGTCTCGTCCGCGTTGCGCCAGTGGTTGCGCTGGTGCGGGCCGCCGAAGACAGGGGGGCCGGCGTGCCAGGCGAGCAGGGTGAGGGGGCCTTGGGGCGTGTCGAGGGTGACATCCCACAAGCCGGTCGAGGCGAGGCGCTGGAGGGCGAAGGCCTGAGCGGAGGGGAAGGGCTGGCCACCGACATGCGGGTAGCGGCTGGCGGGCAGGTCGCGCCAGAGGAAGGCGCTGTGATCTGTGGCGGTGACGATCGGATGGCGGGAGAGCAGGGCCATGCCGCCTGCGCCCGCGAAGCGTCCCCAGCCCTGGGCATCGTCGGCCTCGCCCCTGCGCCCGTCGCCGTCGAGATCGAGGCCGGTGGCGAGGCCGGTATTCGGGCGCGGCGCGTAGTGGTGGAGGAGAGGCAGGCCTGCGTCGCTCAGGAGGGTGGCGAAGGCGGACACTGCCAGCAGGTCGCGGTCATGGTCGACATCGAGGAGCAGCACCGCGTCGGGGTTCAGGGCGACCAGCGCGTCGCGGGCGGCGAGGATATCGGGCTCTGTCCGACGGATGTCTCGCAGCAAGAGACCGGGGCCATCGCGGCTCAGGCCGGTGTGGTACACCGCAAGCCGGATCGGTTGCGCAAGCAGGGGGCAGGCGAGCAGGGCTGCGAGCAGCCACGCGATCAGGCCGCTGCGAAGGCGTTTCCTTCGGAATCGGCGAAGCGACGGCGGCTGGCACGGATCATCTTGGCGACCCGGGCCATGGCGACGCCGCGCATGACCAGACTGGCCGGGATATAGGCCCACAGCACGATCCCCCACACGAAGCCCATCGGCGACAGCAGGGTGACCGGGTTGATCAACAGCTCGGACGCGATCACCCCGGCTGGCAGCAAGAATGGCAGTACAACCCCTAACGCAATGTTAATGCGGGCATGGCGTTGCAGGCGCAGAACCACGTCATTGCCCGCAGTCGGGTCAAAGGTGGGCAGGTTGATCCAGACGTTGAACGGGCCCGTGCCCATCGGCCAGGCGTTCAGGCGGATCGCGGTGACAAAGCCCAGAACCGTGGTGATCGCCAGTACCAAGGCCAGCGCCGCGCCGTCGCGCACCAGATCCAGATGGACGGGCGGTGTCGACTCAGGCAGCGCGGCGATCAGCAGGCGCACCGGGCTGATGCCGAAGTCGAGCAACTGACCGCAAAGATTGGCTGCGGACATGGTCAGCCCGCCAAGAAGCCCCGGTTCGACCCCGTTGCGCTGCATCAGCGACAACAGCACGGCAAGGACGGCGATCAGGGCAAAGCGGGTGCGGTTGAACGGCGCGGCATAGCGGAATTCGATCAGGCCGGGATATTCGGTGGCGTATTCAGCAAACACGATGCCACCGGCAAAGGCGGCCAGCAGCAGCATGCTTTGCGCGGTATCAGGGGCGGTAGAGGGCACGACGAGCGCGGGGAAAATTGCCAGTAGAACGACCAAAAGGGCGCGTGCGGCGGCGCCCGGGATGTTCGACTTCGATTTTGCATCACCCATGCTCGACCCCCTTGCCGGCCGGTGAGAGCCGGTGGGTTGTTTGTGCCGCCGTCGGAATGTGGCGGCTTGCCTCAATTTTGCCACAATTCTGCCCACTTTCACGTACTCCCGCAAGAGACCTTCAAACAGTGGGTGACGATCGCGATGATTTCGAGGCGGAAATGTCGCAGCTTTGCATCAAACATAAGGTAAAAATGAGGCGCCCCCGAGGGAGCGCCTTAAGGCATTGAAATTGTTTGAAATCAGACCCAAGGATACTGCAATTTTGCCCGTTCTTCATAGGCATCAATTGCAGACACTTTTTCCAAACTGAGACCAATGTCGTCCAGACCGTTCATCAGGCAGTGTTTCTTGAACGCGTCGACCTCGAACGGGAAGGTTTTGCCGTCCGATGCGGTGACGACCTGCGACTCAAGATCAACGGTGATCCGGGCGTTTGCCCCATTTGTGGCATCATCCATCAGGTAGTTGACGGCCTCGGCTGGCAAGATCACCGGCAGGATGCCGTTCTTGAAGCAGTTGTTGAAGAAGATGTCGGCAAAGCTGGTCGAGATCACGCAGCGGATGCCGAAATCGAGCAGCGCCCAGGGGGCGTGTTCGCGCGACGAGCCGCAGCCGAAGTTGTCACCGGCAACGATGATCTCGGCGTTGCGGTAGGCGGGCTGGTTCAGAACGAAATCGGGGTTCTCGTTGCCGTCGCGATCAAAGCGCATCTCGTCGAACAGGTTCTTGCCCAGACCCGAACGCTTGATGGTTTTGAGGAACAGTTTGGGGATGATCATATCGGTGTCGATATTGACCAGCGGCATGGGCGCCGCGATCCCGGTGAGTGTGGTGAACTTGTCCATGTCGGTCTCCGTGTGGCGGGCGCACCCGCGCGGATAGAAGGGTCAGCGCTTGCGGGCGGTCAGTCCCAGCGCGAGCAGGCCAAGGCCGTCGGCGAGAAGCTGAATGCCCAGAAGCAGGCCAAGAAGCGTGGTGGCAGCCGCCGCGATGTTGCCGACGACCATGAAGCCGATCAGCAAAGACGCCGCGCCCGAAAGCAGCAGGAACCAGAAGAGCCGGGTCTCGCGCAGGCGCCAGGCCATGCCCAGACGCGCGCCGCCGGTGATCAGGAACACGATCCCGACCAGCAGCGTCAGCGAGATGACCCCGGCCAGCGGGTTCGCGATCAGCGAAACCCCGGCGATCAGGCCAACCAGCCCGATCAGCGCCGTCCAGATCCGGTGCGCCGCGTCTTTGTCGGTGACACCGACCCAGAGCTGCAGCGCGCCGCTGAGGATCAGGAGCATCCCCACAAGCGTGGTCACGGCCAGCGAGGCCGCGAAGGGGTTGGCGATGGCCAGAAGGCCACCGACCCCAAGGATCACGCCGAGAACGATCAGAACGGTGCTGCTGCGCATCGGTTTGCCCTTTTAGCTGCGGTTACGCGAAGTCGCGCACGTCGGTCAGATGGCCGGTGACCGCTGCCGCCGCGGCCATGCCGGGGCTGAGCAGATGGGTGCGGCCCTTGTAGCCCTGACGACCCTCGAAGTTGCGGTTCGAGGTGGAGGCGCACCGCTCGCCGGGGGCCAGCTGATCGGGGTTCATCGCCAGACACATCGAGCAACCCGCCATGCGCCATTCAAAGCCCGCGTCGATGAAGATCTGCGCCAGACCCTCTTCTTCCGCCTGTGCCCGCACCAGACCCGAGCCGGGCACGACCATGGCGCGGACGCCATCAGCGATCTTCTTGCCCTTGAGCACGGCCGCCGCCGCGCGCAGATCCTCGATCCGGCCGTTGGTGCACGAGCCGATGAAGACGGTGTCGATCTTGGCGTCGGTCAGTTTCTGGCCCGGCGTCAGGCCCATGTAGTCAAGCGCGCGCTTGACCGCCTCGACCTTGCCGCCGGTGAAATCGTCCGGCGAGGGCACGGTTGCGCTGATCGGCAGCACGTCCTCGGGCGAGGTGCCCCAGGTGACGACGGGCTGGATATCTTCACCGCGCAGCGTGACGACCTTGTCGAAATGCGCGCCTTCGTCGGTGTAGAGCGTCTTCCAATAGGCCAGCGCAGCCTCCCACGCCGCGCCTTTGGGCGCATGCGGGCGGCCCATGACATAGGCGAAGGTGGTCTCGTCGGGCGCAATCAGGCCCGCGCGCGCGCCGCCTTCGATCGCCATGTTGCAGACGGTCATGCGGCCTTCCATCGACAGCGCGCGGATCGCCTCGCCGCAATATTCGATGACATAGCCGGTGCCGCCCGCCGTGCCGGTCTTGCCGATCACCGCCAACGTGATGTCCTTGGCCGTGACACCGGGCATCAGTTTGCCGGTGATCTCGACCTTCATGTTCTTGCCCTTGCGCTGGATCAGCGTCTGCGTGGCCAGAACATGCTCGACCTCGGAGGTGCCGATCCCGTGCGCCAGCGAGCCGAAGGCGCCATGCGTGGCCGTGTGGCTGTCACCGCAGGCGACGGTCATGCCGGGCAGGGTCCAGCCCTGCTCGGGCCCGACGATGTGAACGATGCCCTGACGAGCGTCGGACACGGGGTAGTAGTGGATGCCGAAATCCTTGGCGTTCTTGTCGAGCGCGTCGACCTGAATGCGCGATTCCTCGTTGTCGATGCCCTTCACGCGGTCTTCGGTGGTGGGCACGTTATGGTCGGGAACGGCGATGGTCTTGCCCGGCGCGCGCACGCTGCGACCGGCCAGACGCAGGCCTTCAAAGGCCTGCGGGCTGGTCACTTCATGGACCAGATGGCGGTCGATATACAGCAGGCAGGTGCCGTCTTCAGCTTCCTGGGCGACATGCGCGTCCCAGATCTTGTCATAGAGCGTTTTCGGAGCAGTCATGGCTCTCTCACTTCGCGTATTGGGAATGGATGGCGTGACGGAGTGCCCCGCGCGGGGCAAAAAGGGTCAGGCTGGAAGACGCGCGAGGACAGACCGGTTTTCCCGGCAGAAACGCTGCGGCAAGCGCGCGTGATCGGTCATGTCAAAGAAGCGGATCATGGGGCCTGTCTTACGCCCGAATGCGCGCTCAGGCAACAGGATTGCGGGCGCGTCGCCTGCGGGACGGTGGTGCGCTGAAGCGCACCCTACCCGGCGTGCCACCGCGGGCGGCGACCCCAACACCGCGCGCCGGTCGCTGCCGGGGTAGGGTGCGCTTCAGCGCACCGGGGGCGGGCGAGCCGTCGCCGTCGTGGACTTCTGCCGCGCTTGCCCTAAACTCCTTTCATGAATGGAGAGTTCACGACCTGGCTGAGCAGCGTGGCCGACAGTATCGCAGCCTTCTGGCAGGCTCTGCTTGCGTTTGGCTCGACGATGCTACTGCCCTCGCGGCTGGTGCAGATCGGCGTCGTTATGGCGATGATCGTGCTGGCGTGGCTCCTCGCCCGCCTGATCGTGCCGCGGTACGAGGCGTGGATGCGGGGCCTCGAAGGGCGGCCGAAATGGCAGCTTCGCTGGCTGATCGTGTTGCGGCGCCGGTTGCCATTGATCGAGTTCGTCGCACTGATGTGGCTGTCCGTCGGCGTGTTTGCCGCGCTCTACACCTTTCCCTCGCGCCGCTATGTGCTGGTGCTGGTGGCGACGATCGCCACCGCCTGGCTGGCGATTCGGATCGCCGCGCAACTGGTGCGCAACCGGCTCTTGCGGACTCTGGTCGTCTGGAGCCTGTCGATCTGGGCGACGCTTTACTATCTGGGTCTGCTGGACGAGACATCCTACGCGATGGATCAGGTCGCCGTGACCTTCGGGCAGTTCCGGCTGTCACTGCTGACCGTGGTCAAGGCGCTGGCGCTGACCGCGGCGTTGATCGTTGTTGCGCGTTTCCTGGCGGTCACCTCGTCGCAACGGATCCGGGGCAATGCCGACATCTCGCCCTCGATGCAGGAGTTGCTGGTCAAGCTGTTACGCATATCGCTGTACGGGGCGGCGTTCTTCATCGGCCTGAAAGCCGTGGGTTTCGATCTGACCGGGTTGGCGGTGCTGTCGGGGGCCATTGGTGTTGGTCTGGGGTTTGGCCTGCAGAAGGTGGTGTCAAACCTTGTATCGGGGGTGATCATCCTGCTCGACAAGTCGGTAAAGCCCGGCGACGTGATCAGTCTGGGCGACACCTTTGGGTGGATCAACACCTTGGGCGCACGGTATGTTTCGGTCGTGACACGCGACGGAAAGGAATACCTGATCCCCAACGAAGACCTGATCACCGGGCAGGTGGTGAACTGGTCACACTCGAATGATCTGGTGCGGCTCGATCTGAAATTCGGCACGTCCTATGGCGACGATCCGCACAAGGTCCGCGCGATCGCCATAGCCGCTGCGGCCGGGGCGCAGCGGGTGCTGAGCCAGCCCGCACCCGTCTGCCACATCATCGATTTCGGCGAGTCGTCGGTGGATTATCTGCTGCGGTTCTGGATCCGCGACCCCTCGGCCGGGCTGACCAATATCCGCGGTGCGGTGTATCTGGCCCTGTGGGATGCGTTCAAGGAGAACGAGATTTCGATCCCCTTCCCGCAGCGCGAAGTCAGGGTGCTGGGCGACCGTCCCGTGGTGGCAAACCCGCCGTCGGCGGACTGATGCGCGTCGTCTGCGATCTGTCGTGCGCGCTCCATTGAGATTCGCTGCGGCAAGCGTTACATTAGGGGTCAGATTTACCTGCAGGAGGACAGTTCTCTGTCTTACATCGACCCGGCCGCCCCTGCGGCCCCCGCCCCGGAACCTATGGCCCGTGATTTTACGGCTGACGATGTACTGGCATTGGTCCTGCAATCCCTTGATGACGACAAAGCCGAAGAGGTCGTCAAGATCGACCTGCGCGGTCGCTCGTCGATGTCCGATTACATGGTGATCGCCTCGGGTCGTTCGTCTCGTCAGGTTGGCGCCATCGCCGAAAAGCTGATCGAGCGGCTCAAGGAACAGTTCCGCATCACGCCCCGGTCCGAGGGCAAGGAAACCGGCGACTGGGTGCTGATCGACGCCAATGGCGTCGTGGTGCATGTCTTCCGCCCCGAAGTGCGCGACTTCTATCAACTCGAACGCATGTGGCAGGTGCCAACCGGCCAGGACTAAGGTGCGATGCGGCTGCATCTGTGCGTGGTGGGCAGGATCCGTTCAGGCCCGGAACGCGTTCTGATCGACGATTATCTGAAACGCCTCGACCGGACCGGGCGGCCTTTGGGGCTTGGCCCGGCGGCGGAGCATGAGGTCGAGGACAAGCGCGGCGGCGGCATGGAAGCCGAGGCTGCGCTGCTCGACCGCGCCTGCCCGCAGGGCGCGGTGCGCGTGATGCTGGACGAGCGCGGCGCGGTGATGACCTCGCCCGAGTTCGCCGGGCGGCTGGAGCGCTGGCGTGACACGGGCGCGCAGGATGTGGCGTTCTTTATCGGCGGCGCAGACGGGCTCGCCCCATCGCTGCGCGCGGGGGCAGATGCGGCGCTGTCGTTCGGGCAGATGGTCTGGCCGCACGCCCTGGCGCGGGTGATGCTGGCCGAGCAACTCTATCGCGCGGCGACAATTCTGGCGGGCTCGCCGTATCATCGGGTGTGAGGGGGTGGCGGCGCTCGGGCCCATCGAGGGCCCTCGCGCCGCTCGGGGGCGCTGCCCCCGCCGGGCCGTTCCGGCCCGCCCCGGGATATTTAACGAGCAAAGAGGGGCGTTAACGAAGGGTTAACCGCGCTTTCTTTGCTCTTCAAATATCCTCGGGGGGTGAATTCGGCTTTGGCCGAAGAGGGGGCAGAAGGCCCCCCTTGCCTGGTCGCCTGAAGGCGAAACGCTCACGTCCCCGCGACATCTCGCGTAGCGTCGGCCCTTGGGCATTGCTCCTGCGCCGCCGCCCGCTTAGACAGTCGGCCATGCAACGGAGACCGCCTATGACCCGCGCCAAACCTGTCGTTCTGTGCATTCTGGACGGCTGGGGCATCAACCCCAACCCTCTGGGCAACGCCGTCGCGCTGGCCGACACCCCCAATTTCGACCGTGTCATGGCGACCTGCCCAAACGCCACTCTGGTGACCTTTGGTCCCGACGTCGGTCTGCCCACCGGTCAGATGGGCAATTCCGAGGTCGGGCACACCAATATCGGCGCGGGCCGGGTGGTGGCGATGGATCTGGGGCAGATCGATCTGGCGGTCGAGGATGGCTCCTTCGCCGCCAATGCCGCGCTGGGTGAGTTCATCGCGCGGTTGCAAGACAGCGGTGGCACGGCGCATCTGATGGCCGTGGTCTCGGATGGCGGGGTGCATGGCCACATCAGCCATCTGAAAGCCGCAGTGAAGGCGATTGCCGGGGCCGGGATCCCGGTTGCGATCCATGCGATCACCGACGGCCGCGACGTTGCCCCCAAGTCAGCGCAAGGCTTCATCGATGATCTGCTGTCGGATCTCCCTGCCGGCGCGACAATCGCCACGGTGATCGGGCGCTATTGGGCGATGGACCGCGACTCGCGCTGGGAACGGGTCGAGCGCGCCTATGACGCAATGGTCGAGGGGCAGGGTAAGCCCTGCGCCGGTGCCGCTGAGGCGGTGGCCGAAGCCTATGCCGCCGGGGAGACGGATGAGTTCATCACCCCCACCGTCCTTGGCGACTACAAGGGCGCGCGGGGCGGCGATGGTCTGTTCTGTCTGAACTTCCGCGCCGACCGCGCGCGCGAGATCCTGGCCGCGATCGGTGCGCCGGCGTTCAACGGGTTCGCGGTCAAGAACCGGGTCAACTGGGCCATGCTTTTGGGCATGGTCGAGTATTCCGATGCCCACAACGCCTTCATGCACACGGCCTTTCCCAAGCGGGTGATCCGCAACACGTTGGGTGAATGGGTGGCCAAGCAGGGCCTGCGCCAGTTCCGGCTGGCCGAGACCGAGAAATACCCGCATGTTACCTTCTTCCTGAACGGCGGTCGTGAAACGCCGGAAGAGGGCGAGGATCGCTTCATGCCCTCCAGCCCCAAGGTCGCCACCTATGACCTGCAGCCCGAGATGTCGGCGCCTGAAGTCACCGATCATTTCGTCGCGGCGATCGAGGAAGGCTATGACCTGATCGTGGTGAATTACGCCAACCCTGACATGGTCGGACACACCGGCATCGTCGAAGCCGGGATCAAGGCCGTGGAAGAGGTCGACCGCGATCTGGGTCGCGTGCTGGAAGCGCTGGAAAAGGTCGGCGGGGCGATGCTCCTGACGGCTGATCACGGCAATTGCGAGACGATGATCGATTACGCCACCGGCGGGCCGCACACCGCGCACACCACCAATCTGGTGCCCGTGGCGCTGGTCAACTGGCCCGAGGCGGTGACGCTGGATGAGGGGCGTCTGGCCGATGTCGCGCCGACGTTGCTTGAGATGATGGGGCTGCCGCAGCCCGACGAGATGACCGGTCACAGCCTGATCCGGCGGGGTTGAGGGATGCGGATTGCGCGGGTTCTGGCGGTTCTGGCCTGTCTGAGCGGGGCTCAGGCCGGGGCGGATACGGCGGAGAACGCGCAGGCGGCGGCGGTTGATCTGCTCAATGCGATTGATTCGCTGGCTGACGCGGGCCGCGCGCCCGATCAGGTCGCGGCGTTGACGCAGGCGATTCAGGCGCATGAGGCCGGGTTGTCGGCGCTGCGTGAAGGGCTGCGCGAAGCCTCGCTGCGCGAGGCCGCAATCAACCGCGTGCTTGATGCGCAGCAGGCCGAGGTCAGCCGAGATCCTGGGCGCGATGATGGCCGTCGAACGGATCGAGGGGCCGGTGATGCTGGTCCATCCGCAGGGACCGCTGGCCACGGCACGGTCGGGCATGATGATTGCCGATGTTGCCGCCGGTATGCAGGCCGAAGCCGCGCGCATCGGCGCGCTGGCGCGGGAACTGGCGGCGTTGCGGTCACTGCGCGAAACCGCCGTTGAAACGCTGGCCGACGGGTTGTCCAGTTTGCAGGACGCCCGGGCCGAGCTGTCGCAAGCCATTGCCGACCGCCGTGATCTGCCCCCGCGTGTCGGCGATGACGAAACGCGGATGCTGGCGCTGCTCAATTCGGTGCGCACCTTGCAGGAACTGGCGACCAGTCTGGCCGAGCGTCCGTCGGGCGCGTCGTCGGATCTGCCGGTGTTTGCCAGTGCGCGCGGGCGGCTGGAGCTGCCGGTGATCGGTGCGATCCTGCGCCGGTTCGGCGAGGCCGATACCGCCGGGATCAACCGTCCCGGTCTGGTGATGGCGACCGAGCCGGGGGCGTTGGTGACCGCGCCGTGGTATGGCACCGTGCGCTATCGCGGCCCGCTTCTGGATTACGGCACGGTTGTGTTGCTGGAACCGGGCGAGGGCTGGCTGATCGTTATTGCCGGGCTGGACGCGGTTTATCCGCGCACCGGCGATGTCGTTGCACAGGGCGATGCGCTGGGGATGATGCCCGGCGGCTCGGTCGCGGGTGACGAGTTTGTGCAGGCGGCCCCGGTAGCGGGACGCAGCGAAACGCTGTATCTGGAACTCAGACAGGGCGGGCAAGCCATTGACCCGGCCGACTGGTTCGACTTGAGTGGACAGCGGCCCTGAAGAGGCCGCAGAGGGTGCACCTTGTGCGCCCGACCGACATACGGGATGGAACGATGAACAAATATCTGGTGGCGGCAGCGGCAGGCATTCTGGGCGGCGCGGTGCTGTCGACACAGGTGGCCGGCCCGCTTCTGGCGCAGGAGCAGGACGCCGAGCAATCGGTCTATGATCAGCTCGACCTGTTCGGCAATGTGTTCGAGCTGATCCGCTCGCAATATGTGACCGAGGCCGATAGCGGTGCGCTGGTTCAGGCGGCGATCAACGGCATGCTGAACTCGCTTGATCCACATTCCAGCTATCTGCCCCCCGATGATTACGAAGACATGCGCGTGCAGACGCGCGGTGCCTTTGGCGGTCTGGGGATCGAGATCACCCAGCAGGACGGCTATGTCCGCGTCATCACCCCGATGGACGACACGCCTGCCGCGCAGGCCGGTGTTCAGCCGGGCGATCTGCTGACGCATGTGGACGGCGTGGGGCTGATGGGGCTGACGCTGCCCGAAGCGGTGGATCTGATGCGCGGCCCGGTCGGGTCCGAGATCGTCGTGACCATCCTGCGCGAGGGCGTGGCCGAGCCGTTCGATCTGTCGATCATCCGTGACACCATCCGCCTGCGCGCCGTGCGCAGCCGGATCGAGGGCAGCATCGTTGTGCTGCGCGTGACCACGTTCAACGAGCAGACCTATGACAACCTCGCCTCGCAGCTGGCCGATGGCATTGCCGAAATCGGCGGTATCGAGCAGTTGCAGGGCGTCGTTCTGGATCTGCGCAACAACCCCGGTGGCTTGCTGACTCAGGCCATTCAGGTGTCGGATGCGTTCCTTGAACAAGGCGAGATCGTCTCGACCCGGGGCCGTTCCGAAGGGCAGGGCGACCGCTACAACGCCACTTCCGGCGATCTGATCGACGGGCACCCGATGGTGGTTCTGGTCAACGGCGGCTCGGCCTCGGCCAGCGAAATCGTCGCCGGTGCCTTGCAGGATCATCGCCGCGCGGTGATCGTGGGCGAGCGCAGCTTCGGCAAAGGCTCGGTCCAGTCGCTGATCCCGCTGCGCGGCGATGGCGCGGTGCGTCTGACCACGGCGCTGTATTACACGCCCTCGGGCCGGTCGATTCAGGCGCTGGGCGTTGCCCCCGATATCGTCGTGCACCAGCCGCCGCGCCATGACGAGGCTGTGGCACCGGAAGAAGCCACACGTCCCGCGCGCAGCGAATCCACTCTGCGTGGTGCCTTCAACAACGAAACCATCACCGATGACGAGCGTCGGCAGATGGAAGAGGAAGAGCGCGCCGCCGAGGAAGTCTCGCAACTGCGCGAAGAGGATTACCAGCTGGCCTATGCGCTGGACATCCTGCGCGGTCTGTCGGTGATGAACGGACAGTGAGCACGCGCACGATGACGCCTGAGCAGATCGCGGCGCTGCCGTACCGGCCCAATGTTGGTGTCATGCTGATCAACCCTTCGGGGTTGATCTTTGCCGCGCAGCGGCTCGATAGCGCGGTGCCGGCGTGGCAGATGCCGCAGGGCGGGATCGACGAGGGTGAAGACGCCCGCGCCGCTGCCTTGCGGGAGCTGGAAGAAGAGACCGGCGTGCCGCCCGCGCTGGTACAGGTGGTGGCCGAGACGGACGGCTGGCTGACCTATGATCTGCCGCTCGAGCTGGTTCCGACCATCTGGAAGGGCCGGTTTCGCGGGCAAAAACAGAAGTGGTTCCTGCTGCGCTATCTGGGCCGCGACGATCAGATCAATCTTGAGCAAGAGCACCCCGAGTTCAGCGCCTGGCGCTGGATCAGCGGGGACGAGATGATCGCGGCGATCGTGCCCTTCAAGCGCGCGCTTTACAGTCGCGTGGTCGACGAGTTCCGGGCGCATCTGGCCTGAGGCTTTGCGCCACGACGACATGAAGAGGGGACGCGGGCAACCGCGTCCCCTTTTTCGGTCTCAGCGGGCTTTATTGGTGCGCAACGACGCAGACACAGCAGCCAAAGAGCCTGACGCGACGAAACGCAGCCCTGCGACACGTCGGGGAAATCGCCCTACGTCTGCCGGCGAAACGAGAGGCGGCGGCGCGCCTTGCAGCATGGTTTGCGTGATCTGGACCTTTCGCAGGCTTTGCGCCAAGGTCGCGTCGAAATACGGCGCGGCAGCGCATCCGGGGGAGCCGGGAAGACATGAAAACCGGTCTGTTTTTTCTGGTCATCGCCTATGTGCTCAGCCAGTTCTACCGCGCCTTTCTGGCCGTTCTCTCGCCAGTTCTGGGCAGCGAGATCGGCGCAGGCCCTGAGGATCTGGCGCTGTCGTCTGGCCTTTGGTTCCTCGCTTTTGCGCTGATGCAGATCCCGGTCGGTGCCGCGCTGGACCGGATCGGGCCGCGATGGACAGTCAGCGTGTTGCTGGCGCTGGGCGGAGGCACCGGGGCGCTGGTGTTTTCGCAGGCGACGGGGCCGTGGGGTATCCATCTGGCGATGGTGCTGATCGGGGTCGGCTGTTCGCCGGTGCTCATGGCGTCTTACTATATCTTTGGCCGCAGCTTTCGCCCCGCGCTGTTCGGCACGCTGGCAGCGGCGATCATCGGGCTGGGCAGTCTGGGCAATCTGGCCGGGGCCGCGCCTTTGGCGGCAGTGGTCGCGGCCTTTGGCTGGCGCGAGACGCTGATCGCGCTGGCGGGGGTGACGTTGGTGGTCGCGCTGGCACTGGTGATCTTTGTGCGCGACCCCGAGCGGCTGGTGCACGCGCCGGGCGACGGTGGCTCGGTGCTGGACGTGCTGCGTCTGCCGGGCCTGTGGCTGATCCTGCCGCTGGCGATGACCAATTACGCGGCGGCGGCGGGGATTCGCGGGTTGTGGGCCGGGCCGTATCTGGCGTCGGTCCATGGCGCCGATGCGGCGCTGATCGGCACGGTGACGCTGGTCATGGGGCTGGCGATGATCCTGGGCAATTTCGCCTATGGTCCCGCCGACCGGCTGTTTGGCAGTCACAAGCGCGTCGTTCTGGTCGGCAATATCGGGCTGTCGCTGGCGCTGGCCGCGTTGTGGCTGACGCCGGGCAGCGGCATCTGGGCCGCCGCGGCGCTGTTGGCGGCGGTGGGTTTTCTGGGCGCGTCGTTCCCGGTGGTCATGGCGCATGGTCGCAGCTTCCTGCCGCCGCATCTGCTGGGCCGGGGGGTGACGCTGCTGAACATGTTCTCCATCTCGGGCGTGGCGCTGATGCAGTTCGCCTCGCGCCCGGTGTTCGAGGCGGCCTCAGACGGGCGCGATCCGGCGCATGCCTATGGTCTGCTGTTCCTGTTCTTCCTGCTGCCCAATCTGGTCGGCATCGGCTTTTATCTCTTTGCCCGCGACAGGGGCGAAGCGGGGCGTTAAAACCCCGGCATGAGCACCGGAATCGACGTCATCGCCCCGAACCTCAAGCGCCGCCTGTCGGGTGTCACGTCCACGATCGTGCGGCTGGTGCCGGTACAGGCGCGCAGCATCGGGATTGTTGCGACCGGGCCGGGCCTGCCTGCGGGCGTGCCGCATGTGCCGCTTTGGAAGATCCCCTTCCTGCCGCGCCGCACCCGCGTCTGGCACGCGCGGCGCAATACCGAAATGGCGCTGGGTCTGATCCTGCGCGTGCTGGGGTTGAGCCGGTTGAAGCTGCTTTTCACCTCGGCCAGCCAGCGCAAGCATTCGGGGTATACCCGCTGGCTGATCGGCAAGATGGACGCGGTGGTGGCGGCGTCGGCGCGCACGGCGGCGTATCTTGAGCAACCGGCGACGGTGATCCTGCACGGCATCGACACCAAGACTTTCACACCGGCCCATGACCGCGCCGCGCTGCGTCAGACATTGGGCGTGCCGGATGGCGTGCTGGTCGGCTGCTACGGCCGCATCCGCGCGCAAAAGGGCACCGATGCGTTCGTCGAGGCGATGATCGCGCTGCTGCCCGACCGGCCCGGCGTGACCGCGCTGGTGATGGGCCGCGCGACCGAAGGCCAGAACGGGTTCCTCGACCAGCTCAAGGCGCGGGTGGCCGAGGCGGGGCTGAGCGACCGCATCCTCTTTTTGCCCGAGGTCAGCGTAGACCGCATGGCCGACTGGTATCGCGTGCTCGACCTCTATGTCGCGCCGCAACGCTGGGAAGGGTTCGGCCTGACCCCGCTGGAAGCGATGGCCTGCGGTGTGCCGGTGGTGGCCACGACCGTGGGCGCGTTCCCCGAGATCGTCACGCCCCAGACCGGTGCGTTGGTCCCGCCTGATGACATCCCGGCGCTGGCTGCGGGGGTTGCACCCTTCCTTGACGATGCCCAGTTGCGGCAGAATGCGGGCACGACCGCCCGCGCGCATGTCGAAAACGGGTTCCGCCTGCAGGACGAGGCCGACGCGCTGATCGCGATCTACCGCAGCCTGCTGCCCTGAAGCCGCGTGATTCGCGCATCACTGCGCGGGAAAAAGCTGCCGCCTCTTTCCATTGCACCGGCAATCCGCTACTCGGCAGCGTTCTTTCGAGATGGAGGTCCTGATGGGCTATCGAGTCGTCGTTGTCGGCGCCACGGGGAACGTGGGCCGCGAAATGCTGAATATTCTTTCCGAGAGGGAGTTCCCTGTCGATGAGATCGCCGCGCTGGCGTCTCGTCGCTCCCTTGGTACTGAATGCAGCTTTGGCGACAAGACATTGAAATGTCAGGATATCGAGAATTTCGATTTCACTGGCTGGGACATCGCCCTGTTCGCCATCGGCTCGGATGCGACCAAGATCTACGCACCCCGCGCTGCGGCGTCCGGTTGTGTGGTGATCGATAACTCGTCGCTGTATCGCTATGACCCCGATGTGCCGCTGGTGGTGCCCGAGGTGAACGCCGATGCGGTGCTGGGCTATAAAAAGAAGATGATCATCGCCAACCCCAACTGCTCGACCGCGCAGATGGTGGTGGCCCTCAAGCCCCTGCACGACCGCGCGCGCATCAAGCGGGTGGTGGTGTCGACCTATCAGTCGGTGTCGGGCACGGGCAAAGAGGCGATCGACGAGCTGTGGAACCAGACCAAGGGCATCTTCGTGCCCGGTCAGGAAGTCGCGCCCTCGGTCTATCCCAAGCAGATCGCCTTCAACGTGATCCCGCATATCGACGTCTTCCTGGACGATGGTTCGACCAAGGAAGAGTGGAAGATGGTCGCCGAGACCAAGAAGATCCTCGATCCCAAGATCAAGGTCACCGCGACCTGCGTGCGGGTGCCGGTTTTCGTCGGCCATTCGGAATCGATCAACATCGAATTCGAAGA